>NZ_JAMQOL010000016.1:0-154579 GCF_023717965.1 Paractinoplanes hotanensis
CGCGACTCGCGTTGGTAGGCCTCCACGGTGTCATCGGTGAGGCTTGGGTTCGTGTCTCCGGCACCCTCGAAGGAGATCAACTACCTCGATGGCCACTTCGGTCACGGCGACATCGTCTCAGCCGTCACCAGGATTTACCACCTGCTCACTTTGCCGACGCACTGATCTGCGATCCGGGCACCTGACCGACTCACTCCCCGTGGGCGATCTCCATCCAGGTCAGCGTGTCGAGCGCAGCCCGCACCTCAGGAAGCGGGGTGCGGCACACCGTGCCCGGCAGGGCCGGCACGAGCGTGTTGCCAGAGGCGTCGGTCAGCGCAAGCAACACCGGCATGACGAAATCGGCCGTGCACACCGGCTCGCCGTCCTGCTCCTGCGGCGGTAGGTGCAGCGCCCGGACGAGGTCGTCGAACGGACCGGTGGAGCGCTGTGCGGCACCCCAGGCGAAGCCGGACGAAGGCGAGGCTGCGGACTGGTGAATGGTCAGCCGGAAGGTGCACCGGACGGCCGAGACCGGCCGGAAGTCCGTGGGCAACGGATCTGCGGAGGGTCGCCCGCCCAGCACCTCCACCGCCGGACAGGAACTGGCCGACTGGGTGAGGTAGGGCGCACGCCCGGAGCCGCTTGAGCAGGCTGCCCCTGCGACGATGGCCACGAACACCAAGCCGATCCGTCGGACACTCATGCTCATCAGACCGCACGGCAGCGCCTCCGGTTCCCGCAGACACCGAGCTGACCGACCGACACGCTGTCCCGACCAGCGAGCCACTGCCCGCTTGCTCACAAGGGACATGGTCAGGTTCCGCTTCTGCCGCGATCGCCCGTCACGGCGCGTCACCGACCCGCCAGCACTGACCACCCGGACATCCGACGAGAGGGCGCCGATACCGTCGGTTTGGCTCACCCTCGTGGACGTGGATGATCGAACCGGGCAGCAGAACTCCGACGCGCGCTCATCTGCCACCGACAGCTTGTACCTGGAGATCAAGCTGTCGGCCACTCCTGACCGTTGCGCCGCGCTCGCACCAGATCCGCATAGTCCTTGCCCGCCACGCCATGGTTAACCCAACGGGCAGGTGAAGCCCTGACGCCCTCCTCCGCCAGCCGGAGGGCTTCATCCGGATCGTCGACGCGTCCCAAGAAGACCGCACCTGGCCCGTCGTCGCTGTCGGAACCCACAGGTGGGAACTCCATCAGATCCAGAAACTGATCGTCGTCCAAGTCTTCGATATCGTAAGACCAGGCTTCGTAGCCGAGCTGGCTCTGCCACACCGTGGCCCAGCGAACGGCTCGAACGCCGGCGGGCGCATCGACAGAGCCCAGAAACTGCTCTACTGGGTGTCCTCGGTTGAGAGCGCCTATGGCAAAGCCGCGAGTCAGGTATCGCACGGTCCGACCCTAACGGCCGCCCGGAGGCAACACGTCGTCCGGCAAACCGTCGGCCTGACCGCGAAGCACACTCTCATGCCGCCGATCGTGCACACCGGCCGCCGAGTTCGTCGTCTTCGAGCAGTCGGCCGGCGCCCGGGCAGCCCGTCGCCCTCGGTAGTCGGTCTGCCTGCCCTGCCCAACGTGCTGAACTCCCGAGATCAGTGCGTGTAGAGCGCTCATGATCGGCCCTTGCAGCTGCGGTGCCGCCTGGAGACGGTCAGTCCTGGCGGCTAAATTGTCGCGCATGCAATCGTTGATCACCGCCATAGTCGAGAACGGCGAGGCTGCCAGCTTCCTGGCCTGGCCGGGCGACTTCGAATTGGACCGGAAGGACCATGGCGAGGACGTCCACCTTGCATCGGGTGCGGGCCTTGAGGGCTTCGCGGGTGATGGAGCCGGGGGGACGTACTTCTTCTGTGGCAACGGCGGCGAGGAACGTCCGGTCCTGTATGCGGATTCTGAGGGCGGCGCGGCCCTGGTCGCGATCGGCCTGGAGCAGTTGATGCAGCTCCTCCTGGTTGCGCCCTGGTGGCGCGACTGCCGGGCATTCACCGCTGAGGAGAGCCGCAGGCTGGGCGCCGAGTATCGGGAGGACATGCCAGACCTGGCGGCTCGGCGAGACCGTGCGGCCGCGGCTTTGGGCCTGCGACTTCCCACCGAAGCTGAGGTTCTGGCTCGGCTGGTGAGGGTCGCCACCGAGGCGGGTGAGGACTTCACCCTGATCTTCACGCCTGAGGGCACGCCGTATGACCGGCTGATCGAACATTGAGCGCCATATCTCTCCCCAGGCGGTTGTCCGGATCTGCCCTGAATCGCTCGTCGCGGTGTTACGTCTGCACACGTCAGTTACACGTGCTGATGGCCGGCGAGCGCACCTGATCTGGAGAAGCTCAGCAATGGCGTGTCAGCGGCGGCGGTTGGATCAACGGCGTGGAGACAGATGGTGGCGATTGAGTGGGGCCGACTACAGCAGGCGTACGGGCGGGCGACAGACATGCCGGCGCACCTGCATGCTCTGGAATTCGGTGATGTCAGGGCGCGTCGGGCGGCGCTGGAGCACCTTGACGTCGCGGTACTGCACCAGGGGTTCCCTGGGACAGCGACCGCGCCCGCGGTCAGGGCTGTGACCGAGTTGCTCGCCGAAGGGCGCGCACACCCGGAGACCATCGAATACCTGCTGCAATTTCTCGGTGACGCGGCCCGGAGTGTGACGGCCTTGGCCGGCCACGACTACTTCGCTGCGGCATTACCGGACCTGGCTGACGCCGTCGCTGCTGCATACCCAGTGGTGCTCCCGCTGCTTGAGTTCCTCCCAGCGGACCACGCTGCTTCCCGAGCGACCCATCTTGTAGCTATCGCCAAGATGGCGCCCTTGGCGGATGAGCGAGGCAATCTCGCGGTTCTCGTTGCGGACCTCGCGACCCGTGCCCCAGGGCCGCGAGAGACCTGGGTGTATTGCCTGGGCGAGCTCGGCGTAAGTGTGCGCGGGCTGCTGACCGACCCGGAGCCCGCGGTCCGGCTGCGAGCGGCCTTGATCCATGAGGACGATCCACGCAGTCAGGAACTGATTCGTGCCGCGCTTGCCGAACCACCGCCCCCAGGACTTTACCGAGGTGACTTGGTCGCTGCGGCAATCCGGACCGCATCGGACTTTGCCGCGATCGTCGCAGAGGCCTGCGGTCTTGTCAGGAAGGATTCCTGGACCGGCTTCGATAGCGGCTGGGGCGCTCTGGTGAGCTTCGCCTTCCCCGAACGGTACAGCCAGCGGCATCCTTTGACGGACGCGCAGCGTGCCCTGCTACGAGCCTGGGGTCTGCGACTCTGAGTAGCCTCGTACTCGTGTCAGACAAGTCGAAACGGCGAGCAGCGCGCTCGGTGGTCGCTGAGTATCACCAAGCCGAGTTGGGAGACCTGGTCGCACGCGTTGGTGAGGCTGTCGATCGCTACCGTGCCGGCGAGCTTGACGCCTTTGACGTGGATCGAATTCTCTTCCAGTATTCGCGAGCGGCGAAGGAACTGTGGAAGTACTGCAACTACTTCCAGGTGGAGATTGCTGCGGCCATGATTCAGGAGCAGCCACCACACGACTGGTGGGAGCGCGGCGCTCCGAGAGAGCGGTCATGACTGGCGGCTGAGCGACCCCGGCGCGCACTCTCATGCGGCCGACCGCGCGCGACGGCCGGCAGCGAGCCGTCATGCGGCGTGACGAACGCTCGTGCGATGACAGCGCACTCGATCATGCCGGGAAGCGGACTACGCACCCCGACGCTCGTCGAGTGATCAAATCTCATGTCTGCAGGCGCAGTGTCCGGCAGGCGGGAAGGATCGCGTCGGCGAGGGCGCGATGGCCGTCGTCGTTGGGATGGATGCCGTCGTCGCAGAGCAGATCGTCGTTGCCGTCAATCACCCGCCGGATGGCATCAACGTATTGCAAACCCAGTTGGCTCGCGGTGTCGGCGATCCACTGGTTGAGCAAGGAGGCGCGCTCCGAGAGCTGGACTACCGGGTAATAGGTAACGACGAGGATCGGGCGTCCCGGGAGTTGGTCGTGCAGCCGTGACAGATCGCGCTCGATGGCACTGCGAATCTCCTCGGTGTACTCGGGGAGGAATCGAATGTCGTTGGCTGAGAGGCAGCGACGACAGTAGCGAACGCTGCCCCCCGTGGATACCGATCACCGGCCAGCCGAGCGCCCTCAAATGCCGCTGATCGTCGCGCTGACCGCGGCGGCCCGCGTACCACGGGCAACCCGCAGACCGCCGGTGCGTTTTGGAAGGCCGGAAGAGGCTCAGTGGATCCCGTTAGCCCACCACCAACTGGTCAAGTAGCCGTACTCTCGATCGGGATAGAAGAAGGCCCATGCCACTGCGGGAACTACGTAGGGCCCGAGCTCGTCGAAGACGGCCTTGGCCTCCTTCTGGCGTCCCGACATCGTGTAGTAGATGGCTAGCCAGTGCAGGCAGGTCGTGAGCCGGCCAGGGTTCGGGATTCCGGCCCGCCACTTGGCGATCCAATGGTCCATCTCCTGTTGCACCTGAGCGCGGTGGAAGTACTTCCGGCACCGCTTCAGCGACTTGTTGTCTTTGGCGTTCTCACCCCAGGAGAACTCGCGCATCGCGTACTCGATATGGGCGAGCAACGGCAACAGCAGCACGTTCGCGCCTGGCGGTGCCGAGCTGGCCACCTTCCGGGCGGTGGCGAACATCAGCTCGTGGGAGCCGAACCACTTCTGACAGTGCAGACTCATCGCTGTCAGATGCAGATCGAAGTTGTACGGGTCCCGGCGCCGCCCCTCGTCGAACACCTCGTCGAAGGAAGACTCCCGGGTCTGGTGGTCGCCGAACATCGTGTCCAGCACCTGTGCCCACGGCACCGGATCATTCGGGGCGGCAAAGGCCATTGCCCGCCGTCCGACCTCTGCGGCCGCCGTGGACAGCGCGTGGTGGTCCGCGAACTGTTCGGCGGTGGTATTCGCGGCCGACGCACCGCCGCGGGCTTTGCCCGCCCGCGTCCGCAGCGTTGCCGCCTGGAGCAGCACAGCCGCCGGATCCGACGGTTCCGCCCGCAGCCACGCGTACAGCCAGCTGTCGTCGACCACCGCAAGGTCGCCGAACGCCGCGATACGGCGGCCTCGCAACTCCCAGTTGTCGCCAGCTTCCTCGATCGTGTCACGGGCAGCCTGCCAATTGCCGCGCCGGACCAGGTGCTGAGCTTCCTGCAGGACTCGGTCGGTCATGGCCCGCTCTGCGTCGAACTCGGGCACGTCCGGCAGCGGAGCACAGAAGAACCGCCGGGCATAAAGGCGTGCGTAGAACATCGCCGGATGCTAGTTGATCATCATCTGAAACCGAAGGATAGGGGTTCGATTCCCTGCGGGCGCACAGCAGGTGAAAGGCCGTAACCTGCGGAAACGAGGGTCACGGGCCCTTTCGCTTCCCATTTTCGGCCGGGAGAATCCCACCTGATGGAAGCGTGACTAGCGTGATCGCCTGGTGATTCGACTCGACCGCTTCAACCACGCCGTCCGGGTTCCGGTGCAGGTTGGCGGCAGCCGGTACCGCTTCCTGGTGGACACCGGCATCGGCATCACGGTTGTGTCGTCGGCAGTGGCGGCGCGAGACGACGTACGCCAGACCGGCAAATCGATGAGCGGCCGGCGGAGGGTCCGGGCAGGAGATCCAAGCGCCACTCGTCCTGCTGTCGAGTCTCCGACTCGGCGACCACACGGCCGAGGACCATCTCGACCTGGGAGGTGACTTCGACGGCATCATCGGACCGGGCTTCTACGCCGGGCATGCCCTCACCGTCGACCCGGCCGCAACGACACCGGCGTTCGTCGAAGCTGCCGCAATCGATGCGTCGGGGCAGCGGTTCCGGATTTCGACGAAGAGCGAATGTCCCTATGAGCAATTCACTTCCCCATTCCGGCTTGAACTTGGCCCTTTACCGGTAGTCTCAGATTCGCCATTCGGCGCCTTCCTTGGTGACCTCGAGGTTTGTGGAAGGTGTCGCCGTTGGCCATGTACATCTGAGCGTTCACCAACGCGCTGAGCGCGCCGCTGGCCGACGGGATGTGCTCGTCGCCGACCTCGTGGCGGCTGATCTCGTGGCGGTCCGACGGGGTACTTCTCGACTCGGACAGCGTCATCTCTTTGTGGATTCGTGCGGGTCAGGCCGTACGCGGGTGGGCAGGTTATCGGCGAGACGGCGTCCATGTACGCCACGGTGGCTGCGCACTCGTGGGGGGCCTCAGCCCGCATGCCTGACCGTCACGGGCGTGCCTCCAACTCGCGCATCAACGGCTCGGAGGCGGTCTTGCCGCGGGCGCGGCGCGACCGCCGCATCAGCGCGTCCCGCAAGCCCTGCACGTGCAGGTAAAGCGGGCCGCACCTCATTCTTGCCGGTCGGCTTGGAGGAGCGGCGCGGCCGCGACGGCGATCAGGACCAACACTACGAGCAGCTGAATGCCGTGCTGTCCGAAGTCGCCGTGGTCGAGCAGCAGCGCGGTGGTGAGCGGGACCAGTATGAAGTTGTTACCGGCGTGCGCCAGGCAGGGCGGCCAGATGCTGCGGCTGCGGGCCCGCAGCCAGGCCAGGAGGACCTCTTGGCACATGACCCATACTGTCCACCCGGCTAGGCCTAGGGCCAGATTCCGGTAGTCGGCGTAGCCGAGCAGGGCGAGCGGATAGTGCCAGATCGCGGCGATCAGGCCGACTGATAGCGCGGCGCGGCGTGGGTGGGCGGGATGGATGCGCAGCAGTAGGTAGCCAGTCCAGCCGTACTCCTCGCCCCAGAGGGCGGGGGTAACGATCAAAGTTGCCACGCAGAGCAGCAGTGGTACCGACCAGACGGGAACGCCGGGAATCAAGTCCGCCAATGAACCGAAGGACGGCTCCCACAGCCCGGATGCCGCGGCGACGCCGACCACCACAGTGGCGACGCCGAGCGGGCCCAGCCAGGCCAGTAGATAGTACCGCCAGGCGGGACGCAGCCGGAGGCGGGAGTCGGTGTCCGCGAAGCCCTCGCGGGTGACCCAGCGTCGGACCACCAGCGCCGCGGTTGCCGGCGCGAACGCGGCCGGCGCTTGCACCAGCGGATTCACCAGCGACCAGCCGAGCAGTAGGTGGGCCGTCGCTTCCCAGCCCCAGGCAACGCCGAACGAGATCAGCAGGAATGCCGTCAGGCCCCGCTTCCTCGATCGGTCCGCGAGGTACGAGGCTCGGGTATCGATCATGGTGGTCGGCTCCTGGCGGTCAGGCCGGGTCGTCGGCATGGCTTGGTGGCTTTCGCGTACGGATGCCGGCCGTTGCTGCGGCCACGGTGAGCAGCAGGCAGGTGAGGCCGATGCCGAGCAGTGGGAGCCATGGGATGGTGATGGGCGCGGCGAAGCCGGCCAGGTCGGCTGTGATGGCCCGACGCACCAGCCCGCCCAGCAGGGCGGTGGTGGCGCTGCCCAGGAGCAGGCCGGTGCCGCAGACGAACACCGCCTGCCAGATGGCGGTTCGCCTGACCTGGTCCGGGATGGCGCCGAGGAGTTGGACGAGGTCGCGTTGCCGGCGCCGGTGGGAGGCGCCGATGAGGGTGGCGTTGACCATCGCGATGGCGGCGTAGAGGCCGGCGGGTCCGAGCAGGACGGTCAGGCCGAGGTTGTTGGCCCGGCGAGTCTGCGCGGCGATGGCGTCGATCCAGTCGTCGGAGTCGAGGATCCGGCTGCCGGTGCCGGCCAGCGTGCGCTGGAGGGAGTCGCGTGCCGTGGCGGCATCGGCGCGGGGGACGACGAATACCGTCCCGGTGGCACGATCGCTCGCGGCCGGGAGCAGGCCGGCCGGGATGACGCGTTCGGCGTACAGGTCGGGCGCGTCGGGGAGGACGGCGACGACCCGCAACGGGACCCGCTTGCCGTCGATCCAGACTGGGAGCATGTCGCCCAGGCCGATGCCGGAGTCGCTGAGCCACGTGGCGGTCACGGCGACCACGCGTCCGTGGAAGTCATCGAGAGTGCCTCGGGCGGCGGCCAGGCCCCGGGAGGCGGAGGCGGTGGCAGGGTTGATGATCTCAAACTGGTCGGGTCCGCCGGGACGGCCGTTCTCGTCGCGCTGAAGCGTTGCTTGTCGGCGTACGTCGGCGACCGCGACGGTCTGATCGGACGCGACCGACGCGGCTGCGGCCGGACCCCCGTCTCGACGACCAGTGGCGCGTGCAGCCGGGCACGGTCCTGCGCGGTTGTCCAGTCGATGATGAAGCTGAGGGACAGCAGCAGTGACCCCGCGATCGCGGAGATGGCCACAACCGGGGCGGCGACCGCGGCGGTGGTGCGAGTGGCGGCGCGCACCTCGTCGCGGGCCATCCGGGCCGTCACATCCCGGTTGATGAACGGGCGGGCGAGCAGGGCGGCGAGCCGCGGGATGACGGCGGGGCCGATGCTCATCAGGCCGATCACGACCACCTCGGGCAGCAGGATGGAGGCGAGCAGCGCGTACAGCGGCGGCAGGGTCGGCGGAGAAGACCACAGCGGCCACCAGGCCGCCGAAGCACAGGGTCGCGACGACGAACTGGGCGACGCTGGGTCGGGTTCGCTCGATCGTGGCCTCCCGCAGGGCCGCGCTGGGGGTGATCCGGGCGGCGCGGCGCGAGGATCGCCAGACTCCGAGGAGCGCGACTACCGCACCGGTGGGTGCGGCGGCCGCCCAGGCGATCCACGGGCTCGGGGCCTGCAGGTCGAGCGTGGTGATCCCGATGGCCCGCACCAGCCAGAGAACGGCCGGGGCGAACGCTGTGCCGAGCAGACCACCGACCGTGGTGGCCGCGGCCGCGACGACGACGGACTCGCCCAGCAGGAGCCGGCGCACCTGCCGTGGCGTCGCGCCGACCAGGCGCAGCAGGCCGAGCTCACGCTGGCGGCCGGCCACGACGAAGCCGAACGTACTGCCAACCACGAACAGAGCGATGAACGCCGAGATCGCCGACATCATCCCGAACATCGCGGCCAGGTCGTCGAGTTGGGCGCGCTGGTCGGCGGTGACGCCGGGCCGGCCGGCACAGTCATCAGAGGTCAGCCTCTCGGATCTTGGAGTATGTGTTTAGGCGAGGGTCTTGCGCAGTTCGGCGGCGACCGGGCCGGCCGAGGCCGGGGTTCTCGCCGGTGACGACGCTGCGGTCGATTTCGACGTGCGGCGCCTACGGCCTGCCGGACGTCACGGTCAGGCTGGCCTCGGTCAGCCGGTCCTGCAGCTTCGCCATGGGAACTCCAGTACTCGTCTCCGGCGCCTCGCCGCCACCTGGCGACACCGATCAAGGTAGGCAACAGAACCATCGCCACGCCAATGGAAACATCGATTTCTGAAATCGGAAAAACAATATGTCTTTCCGCTACGGTGTAGGCCATGCATCCTCAAGCCGCCCCCGGATCGGAGATGCCGGCGCCAGCAGCCGGACAACTTCCCTTGCGGGCGGACCTGAACTTGCTGCGCACCTTCCTCGCCGTGTACCGGGCCGGCACGCTCACCGCGGCAGCACCCCGGCTCGCGCTGTCCCAGTCAACGGTGACCACTCAGATCCGCACCCTGGAACAGCAGACCGGCCGTGGCCTGTTCACCCGGCTACCCCGCGGCATGGAACCGACGCCCTACGCCCACGAACTCGCCCGGCACCTCGCCGCCCCGCTCGACGCGCTGGCCGCCCTCGAACACACCAAGACCATCACGGCGCCGGTGCACCTGGCCGGACCCTCCGAACTGCTGTGCGTCCGGGTCCTGCCCGCCCTCGCCGGACTCGTCGCCGACGGCCTCCAGTTACGCGTCACCCAGGGCCTGCCCGAGCCTTTGCTGGAGGAGATGCGTACCGGCCGCCACGACCTGGTCATCACCACACGGCGGCCCCGCGGCCGGGTCCTGGAATCCATCCCGCTCGCCGACGAGGAATACCTGCTGGTCGCCAACCCCGCCTGGGCAGCCCGCATCGGCCCGCCCGAACCCGCCGGCCTGTGCACCGCCCTGCACGACGTCCCCCTGGTGACCTACGCCGAGGACCTGCCCATCGTCCGCCGCTACTGGCGCACCGTCCTCGGCAAACAGCTCGCCACCACGGCCGCGGTCACCGTGCCCAACCTCTACGCCGTCCTGTCCGCGGTCAACGCTGGCGCCGGCTACAGCGTCCTGCCACGCTCGCTCTGCCAGGAATACCTCGACTCCGGCCGCCTCGCACTGCTCCACGACCCAGACGAACCTCCGCTCAACACCCTCTTCCTGGCACAACGCCCCGGCGCTGACACCAACCCCGACGTCATCCGCGTCCGCGACCACCTCCGGAAAGCAGCCCGAGCGTGGTAAGGATGTCGGTACGGGTCCGTAACGCGAAGGGCTCTGGCTCACCGCAAACCCACCAGCGGATAGACATCTTGCCCGACCGCAATGCTGTGCCGCGCCCACACCGATTACAGCCGCTGGGGCTTCCGGTGAGAGAAGCATGCCGCTCGGCTGCGGTTGCGCCTGACCGCCCTCCGGAATCTCAGCCGGAGCTCGGCCGGGGGCAGGCATGGTCGAGTGGCACACGTGTCGACCAACGGTCGCGGACGATCCGGCCCTCGCCAGTCGCCGCGACCCGCTGCTCCATCGACACGTATTCCAGGTCGCGAGCACGGTCGCCGGTGGACGGGAGGAGGTTGCGGCCCGGGCACCGGAGGTCATGGCGTCGAGTGCCGCGGTCTTGAAACAACCGGGCGGGCGTGCTGGTGCCGGCAAGTTACCCGGCGGTAGATTGGCCGGATGACGCATGAGGTCTTCAACCAGGCGCCGCTGCTGGTGGACTATGACGTCGCTGCTGACGTGGGGTTGCTGGGGGCGGTCGAGCGCGAGGGCGCAAGCTGGGCGGTCGGCGACCTGCATCGGCTGGGGAAGCTGGCGGGGACGGCTGAGGCGCAGCGGTGGGCGGAGGAGGCCAATCGGTACGAGCCGCGGCTGCTCACGCACGACCGGTACGGGCATCGCGTCGACGAGGTCGAGTTTCACCCGTCGTGGCACCGGCTCATGGAGGTTGCCGTCGGGGAAGGGCTGGCCGGGGCGCCCTGGGCCGACACACGCGAAGGGGCGCACGTCGCCCGGGCCGCGGGGCTCTACCTCTGGTCGCAGGTGGAGGCGGGGCACTCGTGCCCGATCTCGATGACGTACGCAGTCGTCCCGGCGCTGCGGCACGCGCCCGACCTGGCCGCCGCCTACGAGCCACTGCTCACGGCCAAGGCGTACGACTTCGGGTTGCGGACACCCACGGCGAAAAAAGGCCTGCTGGCCGGCATGGGGATGACCGAGAAGCAAGGGGGCTCGGACGTCCGGGCCAACACCACCCGCGCCACCGAGGCGGGTGACGGCACGTGGCGGCTGCGCGGGCACAAGTGGTTCACCAGCGCGCCCATGTGCGACCTCTTCCTGGTGCTTGCCCAGGCTCCCCAAGGGCTGTCGTGTTTCCTTGTCCCCCGCGTGTTGCCCGACGGCGCCAGGAACACGTTCCGCATTCAGCGCCTCAAGGACAAGCTGGGCAACCGCAGCAACGCCAGCAGCGAGCCCGAGTTCGACGACACGGTGGCCTGGCTGGTCGGCGCGGAGGGTCAGGGCGTCCGCACGATCATCGAGATGGTCGCGATGACCCGGCTCGACTGCGTGACCGGATCGGCGTCGGGCATGCGGGCCGCGCTCAACCAGGCTGTTCACCACGCGCGGCACCGGTCCGCGTTCGGTGGGGTGCTGGCCGACAAGCCCGTGATGCGGAACGTGCTGGCCGATCTGGCGCTCGAGAGCGAGGCCGCCACCCTGCTGGCGATGCGGCTGGCCGGCGCGGTCGACCGCGGCGAGCAGGCGTTCCAGCGGCTGGCGGTGGCGGTCGGCAAGTTCTGGGTGTGCAAGCGGCAGCCCGCCGTGGTCGGCGAGGCGCTCGAGTGCCTGGGCGGCAACGGCTACGTCGAGGACTCGGGGCTGCCGCGCCTCTACCGGGACGCGCCGCTCAACTCCATCTGGGAGGGCTCCGGCAACGTCCAGGCTCTCGACATTCTGCGTACGCTGCACCGCGAACCCGACAGCCTCGAGGCCTTCCTGGCCGAGGTCACCCCGGCCGCTCAAGCCGACCGCCGGCTGGCCGGGGCAGTCAGCGGGCTGAAGGAGGCGCCGGACGAACAGGGCGCCCGCCGCACGGCCGAGCGGATGGCTCTCGTCCTCCAGGCCTCGCTGATGGTCCGGTACGCCCCGGCGGCCGCGGCCGACGCGTTCTGCGCCAGCCGCCTGGGCGGCGAGTGGGGGCACACCTTCGGCACCCTGCCCGCAGGCGCCGGCACTGCCGCGATCGTGGAGCGCGCCGCACCCGCGTAGCAATCGGCCACGCCGGTAGGGTGCCCGGGTGGCGCTCGGCTCCGACTTCCGCCGGCTTTGGTCGGCGTACGCGATCAGTGAGTTCGGCACGGGCGTCGGCTTCGGCGCGTTGCCCCTGGTCGCGGTGCTCGTCCTCGACGTTCCCGAGTTCCAGGTGTCGCTCCTGGCCGCGCTGGGCGGGCTGGCCGCGGCCGCGCTCGCGCTGCCCGCCGGCCCGTGGATCGAGTTCCGCCGCAAACGGCCCGTGATGATCGCGGCCGACCTCGTCCGCTTCGGGGCGATCGTCAGCATCCCGGTGGCGATGCTGGCCGGCGTGCTGACCTACGCGCAGCTCTGCGTGGTCGCCGTCGTGCAGGCCATCGGCACGATCATCTTCGCGACGGCCAGCGGCGCGCACCTCAAGGCCCTGGTCGGCCCGGCGGACCGCGACCTGGCCAACGGCCGTTTCGAGGCGACCTTCTGGACGGCGTACAGCGCCGGCCCGGCCCTCGGCGGCGCCCTGACCTCGGCGCTCGGCGTCGCCTGGACGATCACGGTCGACGCCCTCAGCTTCCTGCTCTCCGCCGTGGGTGTGCGTTCCCTGCGTACGCCCGAGCCGCCCCCACCCGTACGCCACCCGACCGCCTCCAAGCTCAAGGAGATCACCGCCGGCTGGCGCTACATCGCCGCCCACCGCGGGCTGCGGGCGCTGTTCATCAACGCCCAGCTGTTCGCCGGCGCCATGATGGCCGCCTCTCCCCTGCTCACCGTGCTGATGCTGCGCGACCTGGGTTTCACCCCGTGGCAGTACGGCCTGGCCTGGGGCGTCGCCTGCCTCGGCGGCGTGCTGGGCGCGCTGACCATCGGCCGCCTCACCGCCCGTTTCGGCCGCCGGCGGGTGCTGCTGGTCTCCGGCGTGGGCCGCGCCCTGTGGCTCTGGGCGCTGGCGTTCCTGCCGGCCGGCGTGGCCGGCGTCATCCTGGTGATCGTGGTCGAGTTCCTGGCCCTGTTCGGCTCGGGCGTGTTCAACCCGGCGTTCGCCACCTACCGCATGACCGAGACGGAGGACGGCTACCTCTCCCGGGTGATCGCCTGCTGGGCCATCACGTCCCGCACGGTGCAGCCGGTCTGCATCGCCCTCGGCGGCCTGCTGGCCGCGGTCACCAGCGTCCGCACGGCACTGCTGATCTGCGGCCTCGGCGTCCTGGCCAGCTCGGCCCTGCTGCCCTGGCGCAGTTCCCGCCACCTCGACGAGGTATCCGGCGCCCTGCACGGCGCCCCCTCCTGAAGTCAGCACCGAAGGAGGCAGAAATGAACACCGCCCTGAAAGCAGTCTTCTCCGCCGCGACCAGCGGCCTCATCGCGTTCCTGTCATCCCTGCTCACCGCGCTGCAGGGCGAGAACACCGGCTTCGCCACCATCACCGACGGCCAGTGGGTGACCGCCTTCCTGGCCCTCATCGTGGCCGTCGCCGGCACCGGCACCGTCACCTACCAGGTGCGCAACCGCGTCCCGCACTCCGTGTGAGGCGGTGCCTAGCGCGGCCCGGTCGGCTCCGTCAGCTCTCTGACGCTGGCCAGCAGTTCGTCGGTGGTGATGGGGGCGACCTGGCCGCCCGAGCGGGCGTCCTGCATGGCCTTGGAGAGCTGGACCCGGCGCAGGATCTCCTTGATGTCGGCGCCGGTCATGCCGTGGCTGGCGGCGGCCAGCGCGGTCAGGTCGAGGTCGTCGGCGAACATCTGGAAGCCGGGGGCCTCGTGGGCCGCGATCAGGCCGTGGATCATCTTGCGGAAGATCTCGGCCCGGGAGGCCTCGTCGGGCTTGGGGACGCTGATCTTGACGTCGAAGCGGCCGGAGCGGATCAGGGAGTCGTCGACGCGGTGCGGGAAGTTCGTCGTGGCGACCACGATGACGTTGGGGTTGGCCTCGATCAGGTCGTTCATCTCCTGCTTGAAGATGCCGGCCACCGCGTTGATGGCCTGGCTGGCCGCGTCGCCGCCGGAGCCGGCGTAGCTGATGATCGAGTCGAACTCGTCGAACAGCATGAGGGTGGGCACCCGGTAGCGACGGGCGTCGCGGAAGATCTGCTTGATGTTGCGTTCCGAGCCGCCGAGCCACTTGTCGAGGATCTCGGGGGTGCGGATCTCGCGGAAGTCGGCGCCGATCTCGTTGGCCAGCGCCCGCGACAGCATGGTCTTGCCGGTGCCGGGCGGCCCGTACATGAGCAGGCCCTGCGGGCGGCGGGCGCCCCACCGGGCCATCGCCTCGGGGTGGCGGAACGACACCGCGATCTCGCGCAGCTCGGCGACCACCTCGGCCAGCCCGCCCACCATGTCGAGCGTGACCGTCTGCGTCGTGACCGGAACCTTGGACACCGCCTCGCGGCTCACCGAGTACCGCCGGCCCGCCAGCGATTCGGGCCCGGCCAGCTCGATCACCGCCTGCAGCGTCAGCCCCACGAAGGCCTGCAGGTGGGCCGGGGTGACGTCGTCGCGCGGCACCTCGGCGTGCAGCCTCACCACCGTGCCGGTCGGGTCGTAGGTCAGTTCGGCCTGCAGCCCGACGACGGCATCGGCCAGGGTGCCCGGCTCGCGCTGGGCAACCGGCGCGTTCGGGCGGTCAAGACCGAGTTTCTTGTACGCCGCCGCGGCCGCCGCCCCGATGTTGTCGACGATCCGGGTGGCGATCGGGTCGCCGGCCTCGATGCGCTTGGCCAGCAGCAGCCCGATCGGGTCGGTGCCGAGCACCAGCTTGCGGATGCGCTCCTTGGAGAGCGGCTCCTCCGCGGTGCTGATCGCGGCCGCGAACGTGTGCACCGGGCCGGCCGGGCGGTCGGCGCCGGCAACGGTCAGGTCGACGCGCTGCACCGGTGACGGCCAATCCGCCCGGCGCAGCAGTTCGACCGGGTTGACCCTGGCCGCGGCCAGCACGGTCGGCGCGTCGATCAGCTCGACGGTCGCTCCGGCGTACTCGAAGGTCTCGCCTCGTGGCCGCGTTCCGGACATTTGTTCCTCCCAGCGGTGTCGACCTCTCCAGAGTGACACGGGCGCACACGGGTTGCCGTTCGTTGCGTTCGCGCGGGGCGCCGTTCGAACAGCCGATCGGTCCGGCATGTCAGCAGAGCCCATGCAGGACACGCGCCCCGTCGAGCACGTCGCCCACGCCCCGTGGTGGCGCGACGCCGTCGTCTACCAGGTGTATCTGCGCTCGTTCGCGGACGGCAACGGCGACGGCGTGGGCGACTTCGCCGGGTTGCGGGCGCGGTTGCCCTACCTGGCCGAGCTGGGCGTGGACGCCGTCTGGGTGACCCCGCACTACGTGTCGGGCGGCGCCGACGGCGGCTACGACGTCATCGACTACACGGCGGTCGACCCCGAGTACGGCACCGTCGAGGACGTGCGGGGCCTGATCGAGGACGCCCACGCCGTCGGCCTGCGGGTGCTGCTGGACATCGTGCCCAACCACACCAGCGACCAGCACCCGTGGTTCCAGGCTGCGCTGGCCGGCCCCGACAGCCCCGAGGCGGCTCGCTACCACTTCCGGCCGGCGAGCGAGGAGCCGCCGAACAACTGGCAGAGCATGTTCGGCGGGCCGGCCTGGTCGCGCACCCCGGACGGCCGCTGGTACCTGCACCTGTTCACGCCCCAGCAGCCCGACCTGAACTGGGACGACGCCTCGGTGGTCGCGGACTTCGACCGTACGCTGCGGTTCTGGTTCGATCTGGGCGTCGACGGCTTCCGCGTGGACGTCGCGTACGGCCTGTTCAAGGACCCCTCGTACCGCGACAACCCGGGCATCTACTCCCCCACCCTGTTCGGGCACGGCCCCGAGCAGGCCATGACCACCAACCAGCCCGGGGTCCACGAGATCTGGCGTCGCTGGCGGGCCCTGTGCGACTCCTACGACGAGCCGAAGATGCTGGTCGGCGAGGTGTCCCTGGCCGACCTGGACGAGGTGGGCCGGTACGCCCGTCCCGACGAGCTGCACCACGCCTTCCAGTTCCGCCTGCTCAAGAGCGACTGGGACGCCTCGTCGTTCGCGGACACCATCGCCGAGGCGCTGGCCGCGTTCGAGACGGTCGGCGCCCCCGCGCCGTGGGTGCTGGGCAACCACGACAAGGCCCGCCAGGTCACCCGCTACGGCAGCGAGCGCCGCGCCCGCGCCGCCGCCCTGCTCATGCTGGCTCTGCCCGGCTCGGCCTACCTGTACGCCGGCGAGGAGCTGGGCCTGCCCGAGGCCGACGTCCCCGACGCCGCCCGCCGCGACCCGATCTTCTTCCGCTCCCACGGCCGGCGCCCCGGCCGGGACGGCTGCCGCATCCCGATGCCGTGGGAGGCCGCCGACCCGAACGCCGGCTTCTCGACCGCCACCCCGTGGCTGCCGCAGCCCGCCGACTGGCCCGCGTACGCCGTCGACCAGCAGGAATCCGACCCGGCCGCGACCTTCACCCTCTACCAGCAGGCAATCATGCTGCGGAAGCTGCACCCGGCGCTCGGCACCGGCCTGGCCGCGGTCACCCTCGACGGCGACGTGATCCGCGTCGACCTGGTCGCCCGCACCGGCGACCCCGGCCCGATCACGTGCTGGATCAACATGGGCGCGGCCCCGGTCACCATCCCGGCTGCCCGCGTGCTGCTGGCGTCGGCACCGGACCAGCCGGGTCCGTCGGAGGGCCGCCTGACCCTGTCCGGGGACACCGCCGTCTGGGCTACGTCCCGATAGCGGTGGCGAATGCCGGCCCGTACTGAAACGCGTCAGCGCGGGCCGAGCAGGCGCGCCGTAGCGTCGACGGCCACGCCGGTGATCGTGGCGACGTCGCGGCCCTCCTCGACCGTCACGGCGATCAGCTCGCGCAGGCCGCCGAGCAGGATCGTCGCGGTCTGGTCGGCGGCCGGGCGCACTCCGGCGGCGGCCAGCTGCGGCGTGTCGGTGAGGCGCCGGATGAGGGCGACGAAGTTGCTCATGGTCTCGCGCTGCAGCTGCCGGGCCCGATCTTCGCCCAGGGCGGGGACGTCGCGGATCCAGCTCAGCGTGATCGGCGGGTCGGCCTGCACGGCGGCGATCCAGCCCTCGATGGCCTGGCGCACCTGGGCCTCCCACGGCGCCGCCGGGTCGACGGCGGACGTGATGCGCGCGATGGTGCGCTGGTTGCTCTCGTGCAGCAGCGCGACCAGGCACTCCTGGCGGTCGGCGAACTGCGCGTAGAACGTGCGCCTCGAGGTGCGCGCGGCCCGGACGATGTCGGCCACCGTCGTGTCCCGGTAGCCGCGCGCGCGGATGCAGGCGGCGAGACCGTCGAGCAGGCGGCGGCGGTGCCCGGCGCCGGCCGGCGCGTCGAGGGTCGTCACCTGGCACACGCTACCCCTTGCCCGGTGCCGGTACGCGGGCGTACCGTCGGCCTGGTACGTCGGCGTACCACCGGGGAGGTCGCGATGACAGCACTGCTGCCGGACGGTCCCACCAGCCCGCGCCTGGTCCAGTCGCTGGGCTTCGCGCTCTCGCGGCGGCGCACCATGGAACGGCTGCGCGCCCGCTACGGGTCCGCGTTCACCGTGCAGTCGCTCAACCTGGGCCGGATGGTGATGCTCGCCGACCCGGGCGAGGTGCGCGAGATGTTCCAGGCGAGCCCCGACGAGGCCGACACCCCGGACGCGAACCTCGGCTCCGTGCTCGGGCCGGGCTCCTTCTTCGCCATCAAGGGCGACGAGCACCGGCGGCAACGCAAGTTGCTCACTCCGCCCTTCCACGGGCGCAGGCTCCGGGCGTACGAGGGCCTGATCGAACGCGAGACGCGGCGTGAGACAGCCGCCTGGCCGCAGGGAACGCCGTTCCCGGTGATGCCGTCGACCATGCGCATCACCCTCAACGTGATCCTCGGCGCGGTCTTCGGGGCCGAGGGCGCCGAGCTCGACGAGTTGCGCGCGCTGCTGCCGCGGATGGTCCGGCTCGGCTCGATCCTGGCCGTGCTGCCCGTGGTGCGGCGCGACCTCGGCGGCTACGGCCCGGGCGCCCGCTTCACCCGTTACCGGCGGCAGTACGACGCGATCATCGACCGGCTGATCGACCGCGCGCGCACCGACCCGGCCCTCGACGAACGCGACGACGTGCTGGCCATGCTGGTGCAGTCCCGCTACGACGACGGCGCCCCGATGAGCCGCGGCGAGATCGCCGACCAACTGCTGACCCTGCTGGCCGCCGGGCACGAGACGACGGCGACCACCCTGGCCTGGACGGTCGAACGCCTGCGCCGGCACCCGGCCGTGCTGGAACGACTCGACGACGACGAGTTCCGTGCGGCCACCCTGACCGAGGTGCAGCGGGTGCGCCCGGTCGTCGAGATCACCTCACGCCAGGTGCGCTGCGACGAGCTGACGCTGGGCCGCTGGACGCTGCCGCGGGGCACGGTCGTCACGGCCTGCATCGCCCTGCTGCACGACGACCCGGCGCTCTTCGAGGACCCGTACGTCTTCGACCCCGGCCGCTTCGCCGGCGCCCGGGCCGACACCTCGGCCTGGATCCCGTTCGGCGGCGGCGTCCGACGCTGCATCGGCGCCGCCTTCGCCACCCTCGAGATGAACGTCGTGCTGCGCACCGTCCTGCGCGACTTCACCCTGGAACCGACGGCCGAGCCGTCCGAGCGCCCGCACAGCCGGGGCATCGCCGTCGCCCCCGCCAAGGGCGGCCTGGCGGTCGTCCACCGCCGCTGAGTTCGCAGGTCGCCCCAGCAGTGCCGGCCCGCCGCAAGACCAGGGTGGGCTCAGGGCATCACCTGATGTTGTCTCGGTGCGGGCACTGTCGACGATGGACGGCATGATCCGTCGCCGCAGCATCGTCGCGTCCGTGACCGCCATCGTGACCGGGCTGGCGCTGGCCGCCACGCCGCCTGCCTCGGGCGCCGACCGGCCGCAGCCGCGCGTCGTCTGGACGCAGTGCGCCGACGACATCCCGAAACTGCCCGTCGATGACGTCGTGCGTTGCGGCAAGCTGCGATTACCGGTCGACTGGGCGCGGTCGCACGGCGCGACGTTCGAGCTGTCGATAGCGTGGCGGCCCGCGCTCCAGCAGGACCGGCGGGTCGGGACGCTCGTGTTCGGCCCGGGCGGGCCGGGTGACTCCGGCGTCGAGCGCATCCGCCGCGGCAACCGGTTCAGCCCCGAGATCCTCGACAGGTTCGACACGGTCAGCTTCGACCCGCGCGGGGTCGCCCGCAGCGGCGGCCCGTCGTGCTCGCTCGCCGTCGCACCGCCCGGTTTGCTGACCAGCCAGGCCGACTTCGACCAGGCGGCCGACGGCAACCGCGCCGAGTGGACGGCCTGCCGGGCGACCAGCCCGGTGTGGGACCACGCCGACACGCTCAGCGCCGTCCGGGACCTCGACGCGCTGCGATCGGCCCTCGGGGAACGGCGGCTCACGTTCCACGGCAGCTCCTACGGCACGTTGCTCGGCCAGCAGTACGCCGAGCGCTACCCGGACCGGGTGCGGGCGATCGTGCTCGAGAGCGTCTTCAACCACAGCCTCGGCGTACGGGAGTTCGTCCGGACCCAGGCGCTGGCGGCACAGGACGCGTTCGACGAGTTCGTGACGTGGTGCTCCCCCACCCGGGTGGAGTGCGCGCTGCGCGGCTCCGACGTGCGGGCCGAGTGGCGGGACGTCCTCGACCGGGCCGACCGCGGCGAGTACCGGGGCGTCACGGCGTTCGACATCTCGACGCTGCCGATCGCCCGGCTGGCCTCCCCCGACCGCGCCGGCCTGTCGCGCGACATCGCCGACCTGCGCGACGGCAAGGCCCCGACGATCAAACTCCCGCCGCTGGTCTCCTCGGTCTTCTGCGCCGACTGGCCGGCCGAGGTCCGCGATTTCCCCGCGTACGCCGGGCTGGTGCGCGCCGCCCGGGCCGTGGCGCCCGATGTGCGGTACGGCGGCGGACTGCTGGCCGTGCGGGCCTGCCTGGGCTGGCCGTCGCCGGTGGCCAACCCGCCGGCTCGCCTGCACGTGACCACCGAACGCCCGTTGCTGCTCCTCAACTCGCGGCACGACGTCCGCACCGGCTACGTGTGGGCGACCGGCGTGGCCCGCCAGCTCGGCCGGCACGGGCGGCTGGTCACCTACGAGGGCTCGGGCCACGGCGCGTACGGCACCACGCCGTGCACCACCGCGGCCGTCGACCGCTACCTCATCGACCTGGTGGTGCCCCCGCCCGGCGCCAGCTGCCCTACGGCCTGACGAACGCTCGCTTGTTCGTACGGGGACGAGGTGCTCTCCTGGGCCAACCTCGGTCGTGGGCGGGCGCACACCGAGCAGGACGACGCCAAGCTCCCGCAGGGTGCTCGCGGCGAACCCGGAGCGCCACGATTCTCGACGTTCGTGTGGCCGGTCAGCGACGTCGTCATGGCGTTCGTCCGTGCCGGGCTCCGGTTGGACGCGTTTTCGAGTCCCCCGAGCCGGGCCTCTATGCCGGGCTGGGTGGATCAGCCGGGTCGTTGCCGGCCTACTACGTCATCAAGGCGACGAAGGCCGATTCCTTTGGCGGGGCGGTGCGGTCTGTATCGGGTATGACGACGACAACTGATCTCAATCGGCTGCTCTGGGAGGAGCGGGCCGCGGGCGACACCAGCCGGGCCTGGGAGTCGCTGACCGCCGAGCCGGTGGGTCTGCGGGAGGAAGCCGGCGACGACGGGCTGTGGCTGCGGCCGCCTTGGGCCGGGGACGACCGGGTGGTGCTGGCCATTCACGGCGGCGGGTTCGTGAGCGGGTCGATCGCCACGCACCGGCGGATGTTCGGGCATCTGGCGCTGGCCTCGGGACTGACGACGCTCGTGGTGGATTACGGGCTGGTGCCCGACCACGTCTATCCGGCGCAGATCGAGCAGGTCGGCGCGATCTACCGGCGGCCGGCGGGCCGGCGGGTGGCGCTGGCCGGGGACTCGTGCCGATGGGGGTGGCCGTGCTCGACTGCCGGCTCGATGGCATCGCCGCCGTCACAGTGTTCTTCGACCCGGGGCTCGTGGCGCGGTTTCAGCCATCGACGTAATACGATGCGTCGATGTCAGGGCTACGAATGCGCGCGCTTGCCGTCGCCGTCGCCGCGGGGGTCGGGGCCACACTGACCATCGCGGTGGCGCCGGCGGAGGCCGCCGGGACACCACACATCCGGGCCGGGGAGACAGTGCCGGTCTATTCCTACGAGAACGCCGTGCGGGAAAGCGTCTGGGTGCAGACCACTCTGGACAACGACCTCGACGGTGTGCCCGACCGGGTCGCGGTCGACATCGTGCGGCCCCGGGAGGCGGCCGACCGGCGGATCAAGGTGCCGGTCATCCTCGAGGCGTCGCCGTACTACTCGTGCTGCGGGCGCGGCAACGAGAGCGAGCTCAAGGAGTACGACGCCAACGGCACCATCACCAAGCAGCCGCTGTTCTACGACAACTTCTTCGTACCCCGCGGGTACGCGTTCGTCGCGGCCGACCTGGCCGGCACGGGACGATCCACCGGCTGCATGGACGTCGGCGGGCGCGAGGAGGTGCTCAGCGCCAAGGCCGTCGTCGACTGGTTGAACGGGCGCGGCCGGGCCACGTACGCGGACGGCACCCCCGCCGTCGCCACCGGCTGGACCAACGGCCGAACCGGAATGATCGGCAAGTCCTGGGACGGCTCGGTGGCCAACGGGGTCGCGGCGACCGGCGTCGAGGGCCTGGAGACGATCGTGCCGATCTCGGCCATCTCCAGCTGGTACGACTACCAGCGCTACAACGGCGTGCTGCGCGCCGAGGACTACCCCGAATACCTGCACGAGGTGGTCAACGGGCGGCCCGAGGGCGTGTGCGCCGCGACACTGAAGGAGCTCGACGAGGGCAGCGACGACGCCACCGGCAACTACAACGGCTACTGGGCCGAGCGCGATTTCCGCCGGGACGCCCGCAAGGTCCGCGCCAGCGTGCTCGTCGCGCACGGGCTCAACGACACCAACGTGACGACCACCCAGTTCGCCCAGTGGTGGGACAGGCTGAACGTCCCCAAGAAGATCTGGCTGCCCCAGCAGGGCCACGTCGACCCGTTCGACATCCGCCGCGCCGAGTGGGTGGAGACGCTGCACCAGTGGTTCGACCGCTGGCTGCAGGGGCTGCGCAACGGCATCGAGCGGGAACCGCAGGCGACCATCGAGACGGCGCCGGGCACGTGGGTGAACGAGCGGACCTGGCCCGCCGCCGCGCGATCGACGAAGGTCGCGCTCGGCAACGGCAACGGGACGACAGGCACGCTGGGTGGCCGGTCGGGCAGCGGTTTCCGTACGTGGACCGACGCCCCCGATCTCAGCGAGGCGGCCGCCGTCGCGAATCCGGCCGGCGCCGTTCCCGGCCGGGTGGCCTTCCTGTCCGGGCCGCTGGCTCAGGGCGTACGGATCTCGGGCGCCCCGTCCGTGTCGCTGCGCGTGCAGGTCGACCGGCCGACCACCGAACTGACCGCCCGGCTCGTCGACTACGGCACCGCGACGCGGGTCAACTACCAGGCCCGCGGCGAGGGCATCACCACGCTGACCACCGAGTCGTGCTGGGGCGCCTCGACCACGGCCGACGACGCCTGTTACCGCGACACGGCCGAGAACGTGGTCACCAGCGACCACGCCGTCCTCGCCCGCGGCTGGCAGGACGCCGCCCACCGCGTCTCGCTGCGCTTCGTCACGCCGCTGCAGCCCGGCCGCTGGTACACGGTGACCGTCCCGATGCAGGCGACCGACCAGCGCATCGCCGCCGGTCACGTGCTGGGCCTGATCCTGCAGGCCAGCGACGACGAGTACTCGACGCCGCAGTCCACCGGGGCCACGATCCGCCTCGACCTGCGTGGCAGTTCGCTGCGGTTGCCGCTCGTCGGCCGGCTCCCGGCTCCGGCCGCCACGGCGCCGTCGGTGTCGACAGCCCCCTCCGCGAACAGGTCGGCGCCCCAGCGGTTCCAGCCCCTGCTCCCCTAGGATCGTTCGGCCCGTCACGGTGGTAACCGGCCACCGTGACGGGCCGAACAGCGCTCAGCGTTTCGAACGGCCCGACCCGGCGATGAGCAGCACGAGGCCGACCAGCGCGGCGACCACTCCCGGTACGAAGCGGGCGAGCCCGACACCGCCGGCCACGACGAGCACGGGGAACCACGCCAAGCCCGCCAGCAGGAGTCCCAGCCCGGCCACCATCAGCCGGTTCTCCTTCTCCTCGGGAACAGCTTCGCCGGTCTCCCCCACCGATCCGGTTCGGTTCCCGGCACGCCGGGAGACGGGCCGCGAGAACGCCCGAAACCCGCCGGAGAGTTCCAGATCGTCCGGGGGCCCGCTGTCGCGCGGCCGACCAGCGGGCTCAGGCTGATACCCGCCAGCGGTCTCCGGGCCGGCGCCGCTATATCCACCCGCCGCCGCTGACCGGAACACACCGGAGTCTTCGACCCTCTCCGGCTCGGCACCGCGATGCCCACCGGCCGCCGCCGACCGGAACACACCGGAATCCTCGATGCCCGCCGGCTCAGGACCGCGATGCCCACCCACGGCCCCTGAGCGGAACACCCCAGAATCCTCAACCCTCTCCGGCTCAGCACCGCGATGCCCGCCGGCCGCCGCCGACCGGAACACACCGGAATCCTCGATGCCCGCCGGCTCGGCACTACCGCGCCCGCCCACGGCGCCCGACCGGAACGCGCCGGAATCGTCCAGGTGCTCAGGCTCCGCACGACGGCGCCCGACCCCGGCGCCCGGCCCGAAGACGCCGGAGTCCTCAAGGTCGTCCCGGCGACGTCGGCCGACGCTAGGGTTCCGGTCCTCCCCGGTCGGCCATCCCTCGTCGGGCAGGGTGTGCCGGCCGCTGCTGCCCACGGCCGGCTCGATCTGCGGCATCGGCGCGCTGTGGCGCCCGGCCCAGTCCGGCTCCCGATGGGCGACGCCGCCGTCGCCACGTCCCGGTTCGAGGCTCGGCCCGGCGCTGAACTCCGGTGCGGCCCGGCCAGGCCAGGCAGCACAACCCTGCGCGATCACGAGTTCCGGATCAGGCACGGGCGGAATGACGGCGTACGGACCGGCCACGGCGGCTACCAGCTGAGTGAACACGGGAACGCGGCTGGTGCCGCCGATCAGCAGCACGGTTACCGGCTCGGCTGCCTCAGCGAGCGCCGCCCCGACCGTACGCACCACCGGATCGAGCACCCGCGTGGCCACCGCCTCGAACTGCACGCGCGGCACGGTAACGCCCACCTCGGCCAGCGGTACGAGCAACGCGGCGCTCGGCTGCCGCGACAGCGCCTCCTTGGTGCCGACGATCTGCAGCATGAGCTTGCTGCTCGCGTCCTCGTCGTCCGGTGTCTCCGCCCGGTCCAGCCGCTCCCAGGCGGGCAGCCCACCTGAGGCGGCCACCCACGACCGGATCAGCTCGGTGAGGCCCGCATCGAGCGCGTCCCCCGCCGCGTCGGCCAGCGTCTCGGCCGCCGCCACCGCTAGCCCGCCCGCAGTCCGGCGCACCAGGGTCACGTCCGCCGTGACCGCGCCCACGTCGACAACCAGCACGCAGTCGGTGTCCGTCACCAACGAGGCCGCGGCCAACGGCTCCTCGACGATGTCGACGCGGCCCAGCCCAGCCAGCATCGCCGCCGACGCGAGCGCGTCCCGCTCCTCCGGATCCCAGCCCAACGGACAGCTGACCACAGTCTCCAGGGCCGAGGTTCCCCCCATCCGGCGCATTTCGGCCGCGACACCGTCGAAGACGGCAACCAGCCCGTCCGAGCCCAGCGCCGCCGAAGGCAACAGAGGCGACCCGTCGAACAACAGCGGTCGCGCCCCCCGGCCCGGCTCATCGAGGATGGCGACCGTGTTGACGCTGCCGACACTGATGCCCAGCCGCGTGACGCCCGCTGTCGCCCACCCCTCCCCAGTCATAGGGCAGCAGTCTCGACCGCCGACAGCCCGAGCAGGATCCCCCGATTAGGTGCGCTCGCCCGACGCCTCGCCATCAATACGCAGAAAACACCCGCATTGCGACCAAGATCACGCCCCACTCCCAGCGACGCAGATCACTGTCCCACCACCGCGCGACCGAACTCCGCCCACCTGCCGGCAACATCCACTACCCCACCCGGGGCGGGAGCAGACCGCGCGCAGCCAGCTCCGCACGGACTTGATTGTTGTCGCGGTAGTGGATCGTGGCGATGCCGGAACGGGCGGCCCCGTCGAGGTAAGCGGGCGTGTCGTCGACGAACAGGCACTGGTGCGCACGGCGGCGCACCCGCGTCAGGACGGTGTCGAAGAACGCCCGCTGCGGCTTACGGCTACCCAGCTCGTAGGAGGTCAGGATTCCGGTCACCGCCGGACGCCGGGCGTAGAGCTGCAGGACCCCATCGACGTCCAACAGCAGGGTGTCGATCACCTTCCGCACTGTACGGGTGGCGTAGTTCCGCCCGCTCACGGCGCCGGGCGACCATGAACAACGGGGCTGGGCGCGGAGGAAGCAGGCCATCCGCTTCGGGCCCTTGCGTGCCGCTCTGCTGAGCAGGCGTTGGCCCCCGACGTTTTCGGTACGGTGCTGTGGTGTCAGCAGCGAGCAAGATTCGGATCGCCGTCGCGCAGACTGAGGTCACTACGGATCCCGGTGTGAACGGGATGGCGATCCGCGCTGCGCTGCGCCAAGCCGCCGGGCAGGGAGCACGTCTCGTTCATTTCAGCGAGGGCGCTCTGTCCGGCTACGTCGGTCCCGCGAAGGCGTACTACTCCGGTTGGCGCATCGACTGGGCACCGGTCACCGCAGAATTGCACGCCACCATGGCCCTGGCCGGGGAACTCGGCGTCTGGGTGGTCGTGGGCGGCAATCACCGGTTGTCCGGCGACCATCGGCCGCACAACTCGCTCTGGGTGATCGACGATCGGGGCCGGCCCGCCGACCGCTACGACAAGCGGTGGGTATCGCACTCCGAGATCACCGGCTTCTACACACCCGGCGACCACGTCTGCGCCTTCGAGGTGGACGGCTTCCGATTCGGCTGCCTGCTCTGCGTCGAGGTGAACTTTCCCGAATTGTGGATGGAGCAGCGGGCACTCGGCGTGGACTGCGTGCTCTTCTCCACCTACTCCGAAGATCCGATCTTCGAAGTCATCGCCCGCGGCCACGCCGCCACGAACGGCTTCTGGGTCAGCATCGCGGTGCCCACCCCGTGCGCGCCGGCCATGCCGTCGGCCGTAGTCGGCCCACACGGGTATGTCCTGAAGCAGGCTCGGCCGGACGGCTCCGAGGTGATCTGCGTCGACCTCGACCGGGCCGATCCCGTGCTCGACGTCGCACTGAAAACAAAGCCCGGCCCTGGCGGGAAACCGCCCGCGCCGGTCACATCTACGCCGCCCACCGGGTCAACGACCCGCGCAGCACCGATCGAGGCCGCGTCTGACCACTACCGGCGGCCGTCGGCGCCGGGTCTGACTACTACCGGCGGCCGTCGGCGCCGGATCAGAGCTCGTCCAGCAGCAGGACGCCGTCCGGCGAGTAGAAGCAGTCGCGCACGTAGCGAGCCCAATCCTCGATCGTCGGGTCTTCCGCATGCGACAACCACTCGGAAAGAGCCGCGTGCTCTTCGGTGTGCCCGTTCTCCGCGAGCCACCGCAACGTCTCGTGCCGGCCGGCGCCGAAGATCGCCTGAGCGTCGAAGCCGATACCCAGGTCCATGTCACCCGTACCGAATTTCGCGTCGTACAGGCGGCACGAGTCCGCCGGGTCACCGATCAGGAACAGCAGGAACGCCGTCACGTAGATCTGCTCGTACTCGTCGCTCTCGCCGTTGTCCGGACCCTCGCGCCACGCCCGCTCGAGGTCGAAGATCTCCCGCAGCATCGCGTGGTGGGGACGAGGGTCGCCGACGTCCACCATCCGGAGCGCCTCCCGGCGGGAAGCCGGGCTCGACAGGTCCACGGGTGCACGATAGTCCAGCGTCGCTCATCCACGGCCGTCCCGCCCGGCCGGCGGCCGGATGGAGAGGCCTCAGGCGCTCAGCAGGTGGAGCACCCGCACGACGTTGCGGATCGGGGCGCCGGCCTGTCCGTCGTCGTATTCGCCCACGGGGTGGTGTAGCCGTACTCCCGGTGGATGCGGCCGAGTTCGTCGCTGCCCGCCCAGTGATGCAGCGCCGGCGCCGAGGCGGCTTGGGACTGCCACTCCGCCTCCCGCATGAGCGGGGAACCGACGCCTCGGCCGAGCGGTCCGCGCTCGGTCATCACGGTGTGCACGAACACGGCGCCCTCTGGGATGAGTCCGGCGGGTATGCGCGGTAGGACGACGGGCGCCAGGCCGACCGTCTCCGGATGAACCGGGACACCTGATCCGGGAAGCCGTGCCAGGCCGTTGATGCGCTGGGTCAGCGTGGCGTTCGTGTCCTCCGGCCCGCGCGGCCCAGGGCCAGCCAGCCCAGCCCGCCGCCGATGAGCCCCAACGCCACGGCGACGTAGCCGCCGACGACACCGCTTCCGCTGCCCGGGCCGCCGTCGGCCACGGCGATCACGAAGCCGCCGGTCAGCAGGCCGGCCGCGCCCACGATGACGGCGGCGAGGGGCCGGCCTCGCGGGCCGGGACGGACCAAGGCGTACCAACCGAGGAGGACGGCGGCGAGGGCGATCAGCGCGGCGGCCGTCGCGAACAGGCGGCCGCTGGTCAGGGAGTAATCGGTCATAGTCCGATCGTGGCGGCCGGCGCCGGGTGAGCGCGTCGTGCAGCTGTGGACACTTGCGCTGCTGCCGGCGCAGTAGTCGTCTGCTGCGCTCGGATGATTCGCACCGGGCGGTTGTCCGGTTATGGTGCCCGCATGGGCGGGATGCGCATCGACCTGCGGGACGCGGCCGTCGCCGTCGGGGTGGCGGCGATCCTGCTGTTCGACGGCCTGCCGTGGGCGCGGCCGGGCGCGGCCGTGGTCGGCTGGGTGCTGCTGGCGGCGGGTGGTCTGGCGCTGGTCGTACGCCGCAATCGGCCCGTCGCTGTTCTTGTGGTCACGGGGTTGTGCGCGGTGGCCTACCGGGCCGCCGGATTCGAGGTCTTCGCGGTCGCCTATCTGGTCGCGGTGTATTCGGCCGTACGGGCCGGACACCGGCTCGCCACGGTCGTTGTCAGCATCGGGGTGCTGGTCGCCCTGCCCGGCGCGGCCCTGTTGTCCGGTTCGGACGGTGCCGGTGAGTCCGTCGACCAGGCGCGGGGTGTTCTCGAGCTGGCCTGGCTGATCGCGGCGGGCGCGGCCGGCGAGGCGTTGCGGCAGGCCGAACGCCGGGCGGACGAGGCCGAGCGCACCCGTGAGGAGATCGCCCTGCGCCGCGCCGGCGAGGAGCGGCTGCATCTGGCGCGGGAACTGCACGACTCGCTCACCCATCAGATCTCGGTCATCAAGGTGCAGGCCGAGGCGGCCGTCCATCTGGCCCAGCGGCGCGGCGAGCAGGTGCCCGAGGCGCTGGCGGCCATCCGCGAGGCCGGGCGGGAGGCGTCGCGCGAACTGCGGGCGACCCTGGAGGCTTTGCGCGACGACGACAGCGCCGTGCCGCGCGGTCTCGGGGACGTGCCGGACCTCGTACGGCAGGCGCGGTCGACCGGCCTCGAGGCGACGCTGACGGTCGACGGCCACCGCCCCGACCTGCCGGAAGCGGTGGACCGCACCGCGTACCGGATCGTCCAGGAATCGCTGACCAACGTCACCCGGCACGCGGCGGCGGCCGCCGCGACGGTCCGGATCGGCTACCGGCCGGGCGCGGTGTCCATCCAGGTCGACGACGACGGCCGGGCCGCTCCGGGCGACAAACCGGTGCCGGGGATCGGGCTGCTGGGCATGCGGGAGCGGGTGACCGCGCTCGGCGGCCGGCTGCGCGCCGAGCCCCGCGAGGAGGGCGGGTTCACCGTCCACGCCGAGCTGCCGGTGGACCGTACGCCATGATCCGGGTCCTGCTCGTCGACGACCAGCCGCTGATCCGCAGCGGATTCCGGGCCCTGCTCGACGCCGAGCCCGACGTCGAGGTGGTGGCCGAGGCCGGCAACGGCGACGACGGTGTGGCGCTGGCCCGGCAGCACCACCCCGACATCGCGCTGCTCGACATCCGGATGCCGGTCACCGACGGCATCGAGGCGACCCGGCGCATCGCCGCCGACGAGAGCCTGGCCGGCGTTCACGTGGTGATCCTGACGAACTACGGCCTCGACGAGTACGTGTTCCACGCGCTCCGAGCCGGCGCCGCGGGCTTCCTGGTCAAGGACATCGAGCCGGAGGACTTCCTGCACGCCGTCCGCGTGGCCGCCCGCGGCGACGCCCTGCTGGCCCCCTCGATCACCCGCCGCCTGATCGACCGCTACGTCGCCGACCCACCCCGCAAACCCGGCGCCGCCCTGCGCAGCCTCACCAACCGCGAGCGCGAGGCAGTGGCACTGGCCGCGCGAGGCCTGTCCAACTCCGAGATAGCGGCCCGCATGGTGATCAGCCCGGTGACCGCGAAGACCCACCTCAACCGCGCCATGACCAAACTGCACGCCCGCGACCGCGCCCAGCTCGTGATCTTCGCCTACGAGTCCGGACTGGTCACGCCCAGCCGCTGAGTGCGCACGACGCAGGTCAGCATGGGGAGGGTGAACGCGCCGTCGGCGGTCTCTGGGCGGGCGGCCAGGTAGGTGCGGATGCGGTTGAGGGCGGCTTCTCGTTCCGGCCGCGGCATGACCAGCAGACCGGCCCGGGTGGCCAGGGTGGCGGCCAGCGAGTCGGCGGTGCGGAGCTGGCCGTGGGGGAAGTCGGCTCGCTCGCCCGGAAGATTCGCTGTGGCGACGCGCCACGCTGCGGGGGTGTCGCGGGGGCCGATGACGGCGCTGCCCGCGACCCGAGCCAGGCCGGCGACCCAGTCGACGCTGTCGTCCAGGACGTTCCACAGGCCGGCCAGGACGCCGCCGGGGGTCAGCACGCGGGCGATCTCGGGACCGGCGACCGTCATGTCGAACCAGTGCATCGCGTTGCCGGCCACCACGGCGTCGACCGACGCGTCGGGCAGCGGGATCGCCTCGGCGTTGCCGGACAGGGCATGGACGGCGGGCACGGTGCGGCGCAGCTCGCTCAGCATGGCCGCGTCGGGCTCGACCGCGGTCACTTCGGCGCCGAGGGTGACCAGAGTGGCCGAGAGCTTTCCGGTTCCGGCGCCGAGGTCGAGCACCCGCGGACCGGGTGCGGGGTCGAGGGCCCAGCGGACTGCGGCCTGCGCGTAATCGGGGCGGTGTTCGGCGTACGCCGAAGCCGCAGTGCCGAACGAGGACGCTTCCTTCATCCGGTCAATGTAGTGGGCGCAGCACGCCCGAAACAGCGTCGTCATCCGCGGCCGAAGTGAGGGTTTTCTAACGGCGGATTGTTCCGGAGGAAACCTCGGCGAAACTCCCGATTCCTTGACTGTGACCCATCACCAGCCGCTCTACCTGGGCGGACGGGCCGGTTAGGGGTTTCACGATGCCGGAACGCTATGTGTTGGTGCGCTGGCCGGACGGCGAAGCGCAGAGGATCTACTCGCCCTCGACGGTGGTCGAGGACTTCTTCTCCGCGGGGCAGCGGATGGCGGTCGGCGACTTCGTGGCGACGAGCCGGGCCGCGCTGACCGAGGCGAGCGAGCGGGTGCGCCAGGCGTACGGCTTCCCGTGCGGCAACGCGGCGCGCAGCCTGGCCTCGGTGGAGGCTCGGGCGGCCGCTCAGCCCGCCGGTGACGTCCTCGTCGAAGGGATCGAGCCGTGAGCAACGGGCACGTCAGTGTCGCCGTGATCGGCGGCGGGCAGGCCGGTCTGGCCATGAGCTGGCATCTGCGGCAGAACGGCACCGACCACGTGGTGTTCGAGCGGGACCGGATCGGGCACGAGTGGCGCGACCGCCGGTGGGATTCGTTCTGCCTGGTCACGCCGAACTGGCAGTGCCGGCTGCCGGGCTATGCCTACAGCGGGGACGACCCGGACGGGTTCATGGCCGGCTCCGAGGTGGTCGCCTTCCTGGAGAAGTACGCGGCCAGTTTCGACCCGCCGCTGCGCGAGGGCGTCCAGGTGAGCCGGCTCCGCCGCACGGGGAACGCTTTTGAACTGCTCACGAGCGACGGCCGGGTCACCGCGGACCAGGTGGTGATCGCCACCGGCGGCTACCACCGGCCGGCGATGCCGCGGCTGGCCGAGAAGTTCCCGTCCGGCGTGGTGCAGCTGCACTCGTCGCAGTATCGGAACCCGGAGCAGTTGCCCTCCGACGGGGATGTGCTGGTCGTCGGCACCGGGCAGTCCGGCTGTCAGATCGCCGAGGACCTGCACCTGGCCGGGCGGCGCGTCCATCTGGCGGTGGGCAGCGCGCCCCGGGCCGCCCGGCGCTACCGCGGGCGGGACACCCTCGCCTGGCTCGAGGAGATGGGTCACTACGACAAGAGCGTGCACGAGTTCGGCGACGCGGACGAGGTGCGGCTGCGCGCCAACCACTACATGACCGGGCGGGACGGCGGGCGCGACATCGACCTGCGCCTGTTCGCTCAGCAAGGAATGCAGCTTCATGGCCGTTTGCTGAGCGTCGACGACACAACGGCGACGTTCGGCGACGACCTGGCCCGCAACCTGGACAACGCCGACGCGGTGGCCGAGGGCATCAAGGACGCCATCGACGCGTACGTCGAAGGAACGGGCCTCGACGCGCCGGCGGAGAAGCGGTACGAGCCGGTGTGGACGCCCGGCGTGCCGTCGCCGGCACTCGATCTGGCCGACGTGGCCGGCGTCGTGTGGGCGACCGGCTTCCACCGCGATCACCGGTGGATCGAGGTGCCGGTCTTCGACGGCCGTGGCTACCCGACGCACGACCGCGGCGTCACCAGTTGCCCCGGGCTGTACTTCCTGGGCCTGCCGTGGCAGCACACCTGGGGTTCGGGCCGGTTCGCCGGGGTCGCCCGCGACGCCGAGCACCTGGCCGGTCAGATCGCCCGCGCCCGGCGGCGGCGCGTGACCGAGGACGTGAGCTGGCTGGCCGGCACCCCGACGGAGACCTACCCCGACCTGGAGTGGGCGGCATGACCAACGACGCCCACCGCCACCTCGGCGTACTGCCGGCGTTCCCGTTCTACGGCGGGCCCCCGGTCAGCCCGGACGTCACCGCCCGGCGCACGATCGACGAGCTGATCCGGGATCTCGACCGCGAGAAGACCGAGCGCGCGCTGATCCTGCCGAACTACGGCGTGCCCGATCCCGATGTCGCGTTCGGCTTCAACGACCTGGTGGTCGAGGCCGCCGCCCGGGACGACCGGATCCGGTGCGGCCTGTGGGTCAGCGCGAAGGCCGACGACCTGGCCCGTACGACGAAGGCCCTGAAACTCGCGGGCGAGCCCGGTGTCCGGGCCCTGAAGATCAGCTTCCTGCTCGGCGGGAGCATCGACGACCCCGGGCTCGAGCCGATCTTCGCCGCCGCCCGCGAGCACGACCTGGTCGTCCACGTGCACACCTCCCCCGGCGCCGCGTCCGACATCGACCGGGTGGGACAGCTGGTCGACCGTCACGGCGACGACGTGAAGATCCACCTCGTCCACTTCGGCGGCGGGATGAGCGGCCACATCAAGCTGATCGGTGGCCGCTTCTTCGACTGGATCGCCGCCGGCAAGCAGGTCTACACCGACCTGTCGTGGGCGATCGGCTTCGCTCCGCGCTGGCTCGCCCAGGAGATCGACCACCGCGGCCTCGGCGCCGACCGTGTGCTGTTCGCGAGCGACGAGCCGTGGGGTGACCACGCGGGCGAACTGGCTCGCCTCCAAGCAGCGGCGGCCGGGCGCGAGCTCAGCGACGCCGTCTTCCGGACCAACTTCACCAACTTGTACGCCTAGTTCGTCGATTTCGCCCAGAAGGAGATCACCGTGACCGACCTGACCGACCTCGAGCAGAAGAGCCTCAACGAGATCCCCCACCCGGCCCTGGCCGAAGGTTCCAGCATCTACGGCGGCACCAAGGTCTTCCCCGACTACAAGGCCGAGGAGGGCCAGAGCTACTTCACGCTCGTGCACGGCATCGCTCACGAGTCGTCAGTCAGCTTCGTCGCCGTACTGCAGGCCACCCGCGCGCTGCGCAAGGGTTTCGAGGCGGCCATCTACTTCTACGGCCCGGGCTCGCTCAACTGCCTGGCCACCCGCGGCTTCCCGACCACCGGCACCAGCGCGTTCCCGGGCGAACACAACATCAACAATTCGCTCAAGACGTTCATGGCCGAGGGCGGCAAGGTGTACTGCTGCCGGTTCGGCCTGTCGCTGCACGGCGCCCGCGAGGAGGACCTGATCGAGGGCGTCATCCCGACCCACCCGCTCGACGTGCAGGACGCGCTGATCCACTACGCCCGCAAGGGCGCGATCATCAACTCGACCTACCAGCTCTGATCCTCGTGTCTATCGACGTTCGAGCCGACCTCGCCGTGCGCGGCGTGCGGGTGCCCACACCCGTGCGCCGCCCGGCGGGGGCCGGTCCCAGCGACGACGGCCACCTGGTGATCGACGGGGGCAACGCCGCACTGCCGATCAACCCCCAGAGCCCGTACGAGGTACGGGACAACAAGCTCTGGCTCGGCGAATCCGACACGGGCCTGTCGCTGTCGGTCGTGCACCGGCCGAAGTTCTACGACCTGCACACGGCCGAAGGCATCCCGTACGAGAAAATCGCCCGCCTGCACGGCAAGGACGTGCTCGCGACGACCGTGGTGCAGACCTGCATCCGGTACGCCGAGGAGCAGCGCTGCCGCTTCTGCACGATCGAGGAGTCGCTGCGCGCGGGAGCGACCGTAGCCGCCAAGACCCCGGCCCAGCTGGCCGAGGTCGCCGAGGCGGCCGTACGACTCGACGGCGTGACCCAGATGGTCATGACCACGGGCACCACGACCGGCCCCGACCGCGGCGCGCGCAACCTGGTGCGTTCGGTCCGCGCGGTCCTGGACGCCGTGCCCGGTCTGCCGATCCAGGTGCAGATCGAGCCACCCGGCGACCTGACCGTGATCAACGACCTGCACGACGCGGGAGCGGTGTCGATCGGCATCCACGCCGAGGCCCTCGACGACGAGGTCCGCCTGAAGTGGATGCCCGGCAAGGGCTCGGTGCCGATGGCCGAGTACGAAGCCGCCTGGGACCACGCCGTCGAGGTGTTCGGCCGCAACCAGGTATCGACCTACCTCCTGATCGGCCTCGGCGAGGACCCCGACGAGTTGGTCGAGGGCTGCCGAAGGCTGATCGCGCGCGGCGTCTACCCGTTCGTCGTCCCGTTCCGCCCGATGACCGGCACGCTGGCCCGCCGCGACGGCATCACCGGCCCACCGCCCTCCCTGGTACGAGACGTCTCGTCTCGAGTGGCCGCGCTGCTGCGCGAAGCAGGGATGCTGGGCGCCGACCAGAAGGCAGGCTGCGCCGCGTGCGGCGCCTGCGGCGTGCTCCAGGCGGCCGGCGGATGAGCGGCCCCGCGCAAATCAGCGGTCACCCGCGGGGAACCGGCCCCACGTGGCTGAGCGATCACACGCAAACAGGCGCTCGCGCGCGGATGAACGCTCGCGCGTGGCTGAGCGATCACGCGTGGCCGACCGATCCGGCGTGGATCAGTGAGCAAGCGCGGATGAACGACCGCACGCGGATGAGCGACCCCGCGTGCCTGACCGATCACGCGTGCCTGACCGATCCGGCGTGGATGAGTGAGCAAGCGCGGATGAACGACCGCACGCGGATGAGCGACCCCGCGCGGTTGACCGATCGCAAGCAGATGAGCGTTCACGCGTGGAGGAGCGATCGCGCGCGGGTCGGCGGATCCTGCGCGCCCGAGCGAGTGCCAGCGACCGGTGGAGGTGCAGGATGACGGATCTGGTTCCCGCGCTGCTCGGATCGCCGCGTTTTCTGATCGAGCCTGCGCGAACGCGCACCGACTATTACCGGTTGCGGCGGCGGGTGTTCGTCGACGAACAGGAACTGTTCGCGGCGAGCGACCTGGACGACCGGGACGACGATCCGCGCACGATCGTGCTGGAAGCGCGCGATCCGAGCGGTTCGCTGCTCGGTGGCGTGCGGTTGGGGCCGGCAACCGACGGTCCGGACATCGGCTGGTGGCAGGGCGGCCGGCTGGTCGTCGACCCGGCTGTGCGCGGCGTTCAGCGGATCGGGCCTGCGCTCGTGCGGGCCGCGTGTGCTGCGGCCGAACAAGCCGGTGCGTTGCGTTTCGACGCGAGCGTGCAGGCCCGGTTCCGGCGCATGTTCGAACGGCTCGGCTGGGATTCCGTGCGGCCCCTGACCGTCGCGGGGCAGCCGCACCACCTGATGCGCTGGCCGATCGGGCGAATCGCGGCCTTGGCCGCGGCGACCAAGAATCCGCTGGGCGGACTGCTCGACGGGCTCAACCCGGGCGGCGCCGGATTCGTCGGGGACGACGGAGCCCCCGTACCGGGAACCGATCTGATCGCGGCGTGCGACGCGATTCTGCCGTCCATGGTGGAGCGCGACCCGGACTGGGCGGGCTGGTGTGCCGTGCTGGTCAACGTGAACGACCTGGCGGCCATGGGTGCGACGCCGGTCGGCCTGCTCAACGCGATCGGGGCCCGCGACGCTGCCCACGCCACCCGGATCATCGGCGGCCTCAAACGCGCCGCCGAGGCCTACGGAATCCCGATCCTGGGCGGTCACACCCAGCTCGGCGTGCCGGCTTCATTGTCGGCGACCGCGCTCGGACGAACAGCCGGCCCGGCATCCGGCAGCGACGGATACCACCACGAACGCGCACACCCCACGAACGGCCCAATGCCCGGCGGCGGCATAAACCACCACGAACGCGCACGGCCCACGACTGACTCGATGCCCGGCGGCGGCGTAGACCCCGGCGATCGCATACGGCTGACGGGCGGCCCGGTGCCGGGCGGAGGCGGACGGCCCGGTGATCGCGTGCGGCTCACGGCCGACCTCGGGGGCGGCTGGCGGCCCGGCTATCACGGCCGGCAGTGGGACTCGACCAGTCGGCGCACGTCGGCCGAGCTGCGGCAGATGCAGGGATACGTGGCGGCCGCGCAGCCGGCGGCGGCCAAGGACGTGTCGATGGCCGGCATCGTCGGGACGCTCGGCATGCTGGCCGAGGCGAGCGGATGCGGCGCCGTCCTGGACGTGGCGGCGGTGCCACGCCCGGCCGCCGCGACGATGGGCGACTGGCTGACGTGCTTTCCCGGGTTCGCGATGCTCACGACCGGGCCGCAGGCGGAAGCACCGGCCGGGCCGGCGGAGACCGCGGTCTGCGGCGAGCTGGTCGCGGACGCCGGTGTGCGCCTGCGCTGGCCCGATGGCGAGATCACCACCGCGTTGACCAGCGGCGTCACCGGAATGGGAACCGCGACATGAGCCCTTTCCGGCCCCAGGCGCCGATCAGCGACCGCACCGGCGCCGGCGACGATTCAGCAGGAGGCACAGCATGATCAAGGTGGCGGCGGTCGCGGAGGCCTTCGACCGCGATCTGGAGGACGACTTCACCCGAATCGAGAAGCTGGTCGAGGCGGCGCGGGCCGACGGCGTACGCCTGCTGGCCCTGCCCGAGGCCTGCCTCGGTGGCTACCTGGCCGACCTGAACGGGCAGGCCGATCTGCCGCCGGCCCTGCGCCTGGACGGACCCGAGATCGCGCGGCTCGTGGCCATCGCCGGCGACATGGTGGTCTGCGCCGGCTACTGCGAGGACGCGGGTGACGGCACCCGTTACAACAGCGTGGTCTGCGTCGGCGAGGGACGGGTCCTCGGCAATCACCGCAAGGTGCACCAGCCCCTGCGCGAGGACGCCAGCTACGCGTCCGGTTCGTCGTTCGCGGCCTTCGACACGCCGGTCGGGCGGCTCGGGCTGATGATCTGCTACGACAAGGCTTTCCCGGAGTCGGCCCGCTCGCTCGCCCTGGACGGCGCCGAGATCATCGTGTGCGTCTCGGCCTGGCCGGGCAGCCGCACGAACGCTCCCGAATCCCTGGCCGACGACCGCTGGACGCGGCGGTTCGACCTGTTCGACCGTGCCCGCGCGCTCGAGAACCAGGTCGTGTGGATCTCGGCCAACCAGGCCGGCACCTTCGGGTCGCTACGGTTCGTGTGCAGCGCGAAGATCGTCGACCCGGGCGGTGACGTCCTGGCCACCACGGGCTGCGCTCCGGGCATGGCGGTCGCCACCATCGACGTTGCCAGTTCGCTCACCAACGCGCGCCGCTACATGGGACACCTGCGCGACCGCCGACCGGCCGCTTACAAATAATGCCGGTCCAATCACCCCACCACCGCCCTAAGACGGACTGAAGCCATGCCTATCCGAATCGCCGCCGCGGCGGCCCACTTCGGTCGCGACCTCGAGCACGGCCTGGGCCGGATCGGGAAGTTGATCGGCGACGCCCGTACGGCCGGCGTCGGCCTGCTCGTGCTGCCCGACGCCGCACTCGGCGGCTACCTGGCTGACCTGCGCCATCCCGACCCGTCCGCGTTCCCGCCCGCGCTCAAGCCGGACGACCCGATTTTCGAGCGGATCGCGGCGGCGGCCCGGGAGATGGTGGTCTGCGTCGGCTTCTGCGAGGCCGACGGCGACGAGCGCTACAACGCCGCGGTCTGCCTCACCGGCGACGGCGTGCTCGGCCGTCACCGCAAGGTGCACCTGCCCGCGGCCGAAGGCGTCGTCTACCGCGCCGGCACCGAATTCGCCTCGTTCGACACCCCGGTGGGCCGGATCGGCATGCTGATCGACTACGACAAGACGTTCCCCGAGTCGGCGCGCACTCTCGCTCTCGACGGCGCCGAGATCGTCGCCTGCCTGTCCGCGTGGCCGGCAAGCCTCACCAACGCCGCGCCGAAGATGTCGCAGGACCGCCAGTCGCGGCTGTTCGACCTGTACGACTGTGCCCGCGCCGCCGAGAACCAGATCGTCGTGGTGTCGTCCAACCAGACCGGCGCCGCGGGCGGGATGCGCTTCTTGGGCCAGGCCAAGGTGGTCGGCCCGGCCGGAAACGTGCTCGCCCGCACCTGGGCGAAAGCGGGCCTGGCGGTCGCCGAACTCGACGTCGCGCTCGAGATCGCTCAGGCCCGGCGCGTGCTCAGTCATCTCGCCGAATTGCGCCCGGAGGCCTACCGGTGAGGATCGCCCTGCTGACCTATTCGACGCGCCCGCGGGGCGGCGTCGTGCACACGCTCGCGCTGGCCGAGGCGCTCGCCGCGCTCCATCACGACGTGACCGTGTGGACGCTGGGCCGCGGCGGCGGCTTCTTCCGGCCGGTCGATCCGCGGGTGCGCCTGGCCGTGGTGCCGTTCCCCGACCGGCCCGGCGAGAGCGTGGGCGAGCGCATCCTGCGATCGATCGCGCTGCTGCGGGAGGCTTTCACCCCTTCCGCGTACGACGTGGTACACGCACAGGACTGCATTAGCGCCAACGCTGTTGAGCGTTGCGTGCGCACCGTGCACCACATCGATCAGTTCACGACACCGGAACTGGTCGCTTGTCACGAACGAGCAATCGTCCGCCCGTACGCGCATGTCTGTGTCTCCTCGGCGGTCGCGTCCGAACTGTCGGCCGGGTGGGGGTTGTCGGCCACGGTCATTCCCAACGGCGTCGACTACGAGCGCTTCGCGTCGGCCATGCCGCACCGCGCCGGCCCGTTCTTGGCGGTCCCCCACAGCGCGGTCCACGACCCGGAGTTCGTCGGCCTGGAGCAGCCATACCTGCTGGCCGTCGGCGGCATCGAGCCCCGCAAGGGCTCGCTCGACCTGCTCACCGCGTACGCCGAATTGCGCACTGCCCTTCCTGACCTGCGCCTGGTGATCGCCGGTGGCGAGACCCTGTTCGACTACCGTGACTACCGCGCCGAGTGGGACGCCCGCGCGGCTGCCCTCGACGTCGCCCCCACGGTCCTGGGGCCCGTCGATCACGACGCTCTGCCCGCCCTGGTCGCCGGGGCGGCCGCCTTCGCGTTCCCGTCCACCAAGGAGGGCTTCGGCCTGGCCGCCATGGAAGCCCTGGCCGCGGGCGTCCCGGTCGTCGTGCGGGACCTGCCGGTGCTGCGCGAGGTCTTCGGCCGCGCCGTCGGCTACGGCCACGATCCGGCCTCGCTGGCCGCCGCCCTTCTGCACGCCGTGAAGGAACCGGACCCGGCCCGCCGGGACGCCGGCCGTGCCCTGGCCGCCGCCCACACCTGGGAAGCCGCAGCGCACCGGCATGTGGAGTTCTACTCCTCGCTACCGCCGGCCTGACACCTTGGCGGCGCCGAAACGGTGACGCAAGCTGCGGGACCGGTCCCGCACCTTACTGGGGTGTGAGCACGGGACCGGCCGCTGTCGAGTGTGAGCGCGGAGACCCCGTGCCGCCCGAAGTCCGGACGAAATCGGACGGTCGTTAGCCTTGGTCGGTGCCGCGGCCCGACCTGCCCGAACCGGCCGGCGCCGGCTCGCTCGACGAGCTGGTCGACCGGCTGCGACGGCTGAAGACCGGGGCCGGCGACCCGTCGTACGAGACGATCAAGGAGCGGGTCAACGAGGCCTGGTCCCGGTCCGGCCGTCCGGCCGCCGAGCTGGCCCGCCGCTCCACCGTCGCCCACGCCTTCCAGCCGGGCCGGCGGCGGATGAACACCGAGCTCGTCCTGGCCGTGGTGCGGGCGCTGCACCCCGACGAGGCGTACGTGAACCGGTGGCGCCTGGCCCTGCGGGTGGTGGCGGGCGAGATCGAGGCCGTGTCGCAGGTGCGGGTGCACGACACCCTCCCGCCCGACCTGCCCGGGTTCACCGGACGACACAGCGAGCTCGACCGGCTGTCCGCCGCCCGCACCGGTGGGGGCGTGGTGGTGGCCGCGATCGAGGGGATGGCCGGGGTCGGCAAGACCCAGCTCGCCGTCCACGCCGCCCACCAGCTACACCGGCGCGAGCCGTTCGACCGGGTGCTCTTCGTCGACCTGCGCGGCTTCCATCCCGACGACTCCCAGCCACCAGCCGATCCGTCGGCGGTGCTCGATGGTTTCCTGCGACTGCTCGGGGTGCCCGGCAACCGGATGCCGCACGGGCTGGACGCCCTGAGCGCCGCCTACCGCGAACACCTCACCGGCGTACGGGCCCTGATCGTCCTCGACAACGCCGCCACCGCCGAGCAGGTCCGCCCGCTGCTGCCGGACACGCCCGGCAACGTCGTCCTGATCACCAGCCGTCGCCGGCTGACCGGGTTGCCGCCGGTGATCCGCCTGCCGCTCGGCGTCTTCACCGCCGACGAAGCGGCCGGCTTCCTGACCAGCGCCGTGCCCGGCGTGCCGGTGGGCGCCGACCCGCAGGCCGCCGCGGTGATCGCCCGGCGCTGCGGCCACCTGCCGCTGGCCCTCAGCCTGATGGCCGGCCACATCGGCGACAGCCCCGGCTGGACCCTGACCGACCACGCCGACCGCCTCGGCGAACGCCACCGCGACCGGCGGCTCGACTCCGGCGTCGAGGTCGCCCTCGCCCTGTCGTATCGGCATCTGTCACCCGCCACGCAACGGGCTCTGCGGCTGATCGCGCTCCACCCCGGGCCGGATCTGGACGCGTACGCCGTGGCCGCCCTGGCCCGGGCCGACCTGCCCACCGCCCGGGCCTGGCTCGAGCAACTGGGCGCCGACCACCTGATCCTGGAGGCCGCGCCCGGCCGCTACACCCTGCACGACCTGGTGCGCGCCCACGCCGCCACCCGGGCCCAGGACCAGGACCCCCCAGCCGAACGGCACGCCGCGCTCACCCGGCTGTTCGACTACTACCTGGCCGCCGGAGCTGCGGCCATGCGTTCCCTGCATCCAGCCGAGGCCCGGTCGGAGGATGTCACGGCCCCCACTCCGGCCCCCGACCTGACCGGCCCGGGTTCCGCCCTGGCCTGGCTCGACGCCGAGCGGCCGACCCTGGTCGCTGTGGCCGCCCACACAGCCGCGCACGGCTGGCCCACCCACACCACCCGCCTGGCCCGCCAGCTGTCCCGCTACTTCGGCGGCGGGCACCATCACGACGCCCTCGTCGTGCACGACCACGCCCGTCGCGCCGCCTGCCAGCTGGGCGACATCGAGGCCCAGGCGCACGCCCTGGACGGCCTGGGCGCCGCCCACCTGCACCAAGGCCGTCCCGACGAGGCCGCACAGAACTTCCGCCGCGCGCTGGACCTGTTCCGCCAGCTCGGCGACCTGACCGGGCAGTCGCGGGTGCTGTGCCAGCTGAGCCTGCTCGAAGAACACTCCGGCGGCCGTCCCGCGCCGACCGACCAGACGTAGTGGTCCGCCTTGGTGCCGGCACGTTTCCGCAGGAAGACAGGCGGTCCGGACGTCGGGAGAGCGAGTCGCCAGGCCCCCGAGCCGCCCAGCCGTCAGCCCCCCGGCTGGCAAGCCGTCAGGCCCGCGAGCCGTCAGACCGTCTACCCTCCGAGTCGCCCAACCGTCAGCCGTCAGGCCCCGCGAGCCGTCAGACCGTCAACCCTCCGAGCCGCCAAGCCGCCAGCCGTCCGAACCATCAGACACGCGAGCCGCCGAGCCGTCCGGCTCCGAGCCGCCCGGCCCCGCGTTCAGGCCGCCCAGCTGCCCGGCCCCGAGCCGCTCAGCCCGCCCAGTCGCCTGGCCGCCGAGCCGCTGGGCCGTCAGACGTCGACGCTGGCGAACTGTTTGCCGGCAGTGTTGACGACGCGCACCGACTTCACGTCGTCGGGGGCGATCAGGGCGCTGCCGTTCAGGGTGGTGCCGCCGGCCTCGCCGGCCGGGGAGACCAGCCAGCTGCCGGCCTGGGCCACGTAGCCGTCCTTGGCGACCACCTCGAGCACGCAGCGTTCGCCGGCCGGGATGCCGGAGACGGCTGCGTGGAGGCGCACCCAGCCCGCGGCCGGAGCCACGGCGACGGTGATGCGGGCACCGGTGGCGGCGTCGACGCCGGTGGCGGTGCGGGTGCCGGGGACGGTCGTCGGCTGGGTGGAGACCGCAGGTGTGGGCTGCGCGAGGGGGGTGTCGGGCGCGGTCGTGCGGCCGGCCAGGATGCCGCCACCGATCGCCACCGCGACCAGCACCGCCGCAGCCGAGGAGACGAGGGCCGTACGGCGGCGGTAGTGGGAGGTCGACTCGGTGCGCACCTGGCGAAGCGTGCGCTGCAGCAGCAGGTCGCCCCCATCGGGTGGGCCTTCGAGCAGCATGGGCTCGGGCACCGCTTCGAGGGCAGCGCTCCACTCGCGCAGCGAATCGATCTCGTCGCGGCACTCGGCACAGCCGTCGAGGTGCTCGTCGACCGCCCGGCGCTGCTCGGGCGTCAACGTGTCGAGGAGGTAGCCCGCGATGTCGGCGTGCTCGGAGGCGGTCACGGGACGGACCGTTTGGTCGCGGTGTCGTCGCAGGCCCGGCCGCTGTTGAGGCACTTCACGACGCGGGCCATCACGGGCTCCGGCATGAGGTTGACCAGGAAGCCGTGATCGGTGGCGGGGTCGTGGTCCTGCTCGTCGAACGCGTCGATCTGGTACCGGGTGCCGCGCGGTACCGCGTACGCCATGGTGATCTGCAACCGCGGCACCGCGAACGTGCCGACCGGGCAGCCGCCCCCGGCGACGGGGAAGACGACGTGCTGCCGGTGGTTGGCGCTGTCGAGTTGACGGCCGTCCCAGCAGCTCGGGAAGTCGAAGATCCGCACCACGGCAGCGCCGTCGTCGCAGAGCGGATACTTCATGGTCTGCCTCTCGGGTGTGTCGGAGCAGGTCCACCGGCTGCGGGCCAGCGCGCCCCCGTTGGTGTGAGCGTAGGCGTCACCGACGGCCGCGCGCAGCAATCGCGGCATCGGCAGCACCGGACCCAGCGGGTTGCCGTAGTACGTCATGGTCAGCGAGACCGGCACCTGAACCGGCCCGCCATGCTCATTGTTGCTCGGCCCGGCAAGTCGCAGCACCGCCCAGTAGTACGTGGAGGCGTCGCCGTTGGAACAAGTCGTCGGTTTTCCCACCAGATCGGCCACCGTCGAGTCGACCTGAACCCCGAGATTCCCGATGTAGTCGTGCAGGTGATGCGCGGGCCCCGGCTTGCCCGGCGTGACCACGATGTTCGCCGTGTTGCGGTGCCCCCGCTCGTTGCGGCCGCAATTCCAGCGGTACGACCCGGTGGAGGCGCCCGCCACCGGCCGAACCGCAGCCGGCACGGCCTCGGCGTCGTCCATGGTGGTGTAGTACGGCCCCCACGAGTTCTTGACGAAGTAGATCGCGGCCGCGGTGACCAGCAGCACCACGGCCAGCAACGCCTCGAAAGCGATCACCCGACGCCCGGCCGAAGCCATCGACATGATTCGACGATACCGACCCTTCCCCGTGTCCGGAGGACCCGTAGCCCCGCGGACCCGGCGCCGCGCCGTTCACTCACGGTGTCACCACGCCAGGCCGCGCGCCGCTCCCGGCAGGCTGCCGCCGCGCCGTGTCTGAACGGCGCGGCGGCGGGTGTCGGTCGTCATGGCTGGGCGCGAGGCCCGTCCGGGTCGAGGGTGTCGATGAACTCGTGCGGACTGTGCAGGTCGGGGATGGCGCGGGCCGCGTCCGCCTCGGCGGCCATCGCCTTCGCGGCCGAGCCCGGGTCGACGCCCGACTTCTCGGCGGCCGCGACCACCTTGCCGTACGCCGAGTCAGCCAGCGCGTACGCCGCCCGGTACTCGTGCTTGGCGAACGCCACCTTGGCCAGACCGAGCAGCGCGTCGGCCCGCACCAGGTCACCCCGGGCCTTCCCGCCCGGGATCGTGGCGGCAAGCCGGTTGGCCGCCTCCCAGTGAGCGGCGGTCAGGAAGCGGTCGCTGTTGTCCCGGTCGAACTGCGAGAAGTCCCAGTTGACGTCGATGTAGCTCATCATCGAGTTGCTCTCGTCGCCCGCCCACGCGAAGAACGTCGAACCCGACGGCCCGTAGTCGACCCCGGTCTCGCTGTCGTACCCGTCGTGCGGGTGCGACATGCCCAGGTGGTGGCCGACCTCGTGGATCGTCGTCGTGCTCAGCCCGTAGCCGCTTTCGACAATGCTCTGAGAGAGGAAGTTGAAGACGTACGACTGGTTGCCGGTCGCCCAGTCGTCGTCGGCGAACCCGAGCAGCGACGGGTCGACGTCGGGCGGGAGGACGTAGTTGAACACGGGCAGCTCGTAGTCGACCTTGGCGCCGTCGTCCTTGGTGCGGGCCAGGTTCTCGCGGTTGTAGAGGAACAGGTTGGCGTCCGACGGCAGGCCGCTGTCGGGATAGCAGCTCACGCCGCTCTCGAAGCCGTCGTAGCACTGCCGGTTCTTCGCGTCGAGGGCGAAGTCCTGGTTGTCGTAGTCGACCCTGTTGCGCCAGCGCAGCTCGGCGAGCTCATCGACGATGAGCTTCGGCTTCATGTACTGCCGCGAGGCGTCGACCCCGGGCCAACCCTCGTACGTGTTGCTGTCGATGTTGATCGAACGTGGCGGCTCGGCCGTCGGCAGCTCGACCGGGTACAGCGGCGAGGTCGTCATCAGCAGGTTCAGCGCGACATAGCGGGTGATCTTGCCCAGGTCCCCGGCCAGGGCGCTCGGCGCACGGTAGCCGCCGGCCCTGTATTCCCAGATCGGCGGCATGCGGTAGTCGGCCACGCCGTCACCGTCGACGTCGGCGTTGGTCACGTCGTAGTTGGCCGTCCACGACTCGGGGCCGGCCGACAGGTCATGGAACCAGACCCGCCGGGTGGAGCGCAGGCCGGTCTCCTCGTCGTCGGCCGTGGTGCCGCCCCACGCGATCATCTTGCGGCTGTCGCGGCTGTCGCCGAAGTCGTAGCCGGTGTCGGGGTCGGGCTCGCCGGTCTTGGTGTAGACGTGGAACTTGAAGTCGGCACGGCCGTACCAGTTGATGAAGAAGACGGTGTTGCGCCGGGTGTCCACACCGGCCGGTGGGTGGAAGGCCAGCCACTTCTCCACGCTGGGGGCGTCGATCGTGTGGTTGGCGGTGATGTCGAGAACGCCGCCGGGCTGGGCGTTGTAGGCCGTCTGGTATTGCGTCAGCGGCGCCGGCTTGGCCAGCCTCGACAGCTGCTTGAAGAATCTGTCCTCATACGCGCGATCGGTGTATTTCAGTCTGTAGTCGTACTTGTAGGTGATGCCGAGCTTTTCGACCTTGTCGTACGACAGCCGGGAACGGACCACCGGCTCGTACTTCTTGGCCAGTTGCCCGGTGAAGGCCGATTTGCCGACCTGGGCCGGCTCGTAGCCGAGGAAGACGACGTTGACCGGCACCGTCTCGGTCAGCCTGGGCTGACCGCCCGGGCTCAGGAAGTGATAGCGGTATGCAGGAGCCGCGGCGCCGGCGGGGGTGGCGGATGCCCCGACCAATGCCGCGACCATCAATGCGATGAAGGCGCCTCTCCGTCTCATGCAGACACGTAACCATCAGCGACTGCCGATGGGAAGGCCCTGTGGACAGACGGGCATCGACCCCGGCTGATTGTGGATAACCGATGCCCGCCGGGCGAATTCCGCTACGGTCCCGGCCATGAATCAAGGCACCTCGAACAGGGCATCTCTGTCACTCGATCGATGGACGGCGTCGACGCGGCGCCGCCCGTGGCGGGCCCGGCCCGGCCCGGCGGCGATCCTCCTCGATCCCGCGCGGACCTGCGAAACCTTCCGCCGCGCCGCTCCCTCGCCGGACGATCCGCCCGCCACCTGCGCTGCTCCGGCCGTTGGGCGGGGCCGCTATAAACCCCCATGACGTACGCGCATCCCGTCCCGCCCGAGGAGGTTGCCGTCATGGGGGCGCCCGACTCTGTCCCGGTCACCGATCCGCACACCGTCCCGCCGCCACCCAGCGTGCCCGCGCCCCGGGTCCCGCCCGGCGTGACGCCCCCGTCCGACGGCGTGCCCGATCACCTACGGGATTCCTCGACCGGCGTGCTCCCGTGGGAAGCCCAGCCGGAAACCGGCCCGGGCGGCGGGCCAGCGCCCTCCGAACGCCCACTGGACATCGAGCCGGACCGGCCGGAGGGGTTGCTTGAGCTGTCCCCCGGCTTGCCCGCCGCCGGGGCAGACGCGCCGGGCAGCTCGCCGGCCGACACGTCCTATCGGCCGGACAGCTCACTGGACGCCGGAACAGAGCGGCCAGACAGCACGCGACCCGGTGGGCCACATCGGCATGACGCCTCGTCGGATCCCCAAGCAGAGCGGCAAGACAACATGCCGCCCGGCGGGCTGGAGAAGCCGGACGACCCGCTGGACGCCGGAACAGAGCTGTCAGACGGTTCGCTGGACAAGGCTGGCTCGCTCGACCAGGCCAGCTCACTGGACAACGCCAGCTCACTGAACGAGGCCGAGGCCGGCTCGCTAAACAAGGCCGGCTCAGCGGACGGGGCCGGCTCAGCGGACGGGGCCGGCTCAGCGGACGGGGCCGGCTCAGCGGACGGGGCCGGCTCAGTGGACGGGGCCGGCTCGTCGCTCGGGGCCGTCTCAGCGGACGGGGCCGGCTCGTCGCTCGGGGCACGGCTGCGCCGTCGTCAGATCGACGAGCAATCGGCGCGGTCGACGACCGACGGGCTTGCACCAGCCGTGCCGAGACAGCGGGATCCCGCCACCGTTCCCGGGGACATCGGCACGGCCATCGAAACGCTGGGCGACCAGAATCCCGCGGCGGCCCAGCTTCTCTGTCTGTGCGCGGTGCTGCACAAGGCGCCGGTGCCGGTCGACGTGTTCACCCGCTCGCTGGGCCGGCTGCCGCGACCGCTCGGCGGGGTCGCTCCGATCCAGTTCAACCGGCTCGTGGCGGCCCTGGTCGAGCTCGGCCTGGCTCGGCGCGGCGCTGACGGCCTGCTGGTCCCCGAACCGGTGCGCACGGCCGTCCGGGACGACCTGGGTGAGGCGGCTTCCGCGGTCTGCCGCTCGTACGCGGGTGAGCTGGTGGCAGCGGCCGTTCCCGACGAGGTCGAGGCGTCGACGTCCTGGCCCCGCTGGGCTGCCCTGGCGCCGCACCTGATCGCGTCCGATGCCGCCCACAGCACCGACCAGGCGCTGAGAACCGCCGCCTGCCGCCTGGTGGAAAGCCTGCTGTACCGGGGAAAGGCCCGCCCGGCCCGCACCATCGCTGCCGAACTGCACAGGGGCTGGCGTGACGTGCTCGGCTCCGACCATCCGGACACGCTGCGCTGCGCCCACGAATTGTCCCGCGCCCTGATCGCGGCCGGCGCCCTGCTCCCGGCCCGCAAGCTGCTCGATGACACGGTCGACCGCCTCGTCACCCGGCTCGGCTCCAGCCACCCGCAGACCCGGGTGGCCGCCGAAACCCGCCGCGGCGTCCTCATCCGCATGGGCGGCATGCCCCGCCCCGACGGCGCACGCCCGAAAGCGGCCCACCGCCGCCGCAAACAATCCTGACCGCACCCTGAACGAGCCGACTGCGGTTGCGGGTTCGGCCGGAGCTGCGAAACCAACGAACGGCGATGCCGCCGTCACCGAGCAGCTCGCGCAGCGGCACAGCACGGCTACCTCGCGGCAAAGCCGAGATTGCCACCGCGCCCATCAACTCACGCGCGGTACAACCAAAGCCACCGCGCCCGTCAACTCACGCTCTGGCATAACGAGAGCCGCCCCGCGGCGAAGCCCAAGACCACCGAAGCCACCGCGAGCCATCAATCCACGAACGGCACTACCAAAGCCACCCCGCGGCCAAGCCCAAAACCACCGCAGCCCATCAGCTCACGGGCGACACGACCGTAGCCGCCCCGCGGCGAAGCCAGAGCGCGGCTACGCCCCCGGCGGGGAGAAGCAGCCAGCACGAGATCAGGCGGTAGATGAGCACGGCGGCGGCCGCGGTGACCGCGGTGGCTCCGGCGGCGGTCAGTCCGGCCACGAGGGCGGTGTCGATCACGCCCACGCCGCCCGGGGTCAGCGGAACCTGACGAACGATCTGCACGCCGAGATAGATGCCGGCCAGCGTGGTGATGCCCACCGGAAGACCGACGGCCCGGCAGGTGGCGACCAGGCAGAGCAGGTCTGTGAGCCAGTTGACGGCGTAGTAGAGCGTGCCGACCACCCACTCGCGAGCGCGCAGGGCAGCACCGGCCCGCCAGGCCTCGCGGGCCGAGGCAAGAGTCCGGCGCAGGAAGGCCGCGACCCGGTTGTCCGATCGCGGCCGTGCGGGCCCAGCCTCGGCCGGCCGGCGCATCAGAAGGCGACCACCGATGACCGCGGCCGCGGTCAGGGCGACCAGGCCGGCGATCACCATGAGCGGCTCCGGCCCGGCTAGCAGCCCCGGGTCACGGGTCAGCACCGCGGCGCCGCCGGCCACGTAGAGCAGGGCCAGCCCACCGATCGAGGCCAGCCCCGAGACGATCATCGAGGCGGCCGCGACCTCTTTCGAGGCGCCCGCGCGCACGTACTGCCGGCCCGCGTAACCGGCCGAGACCGCGGAGCCGACCGGCATCGAGATGGAGATCGCGGTCCGCGACAGGGTGACGGCCATCGTGAAGCCCGCCCCCAGCCGTACGCCGAAAGCCCGCAGAATCTGCCGCTGCTGCCAGGCGAACGCACCCAGCGACACGACTTGCAGCACCACGGCGAGGGTGATCCACCTGTAGTCGGCGCCGGTCAGCGCGCCCAGGAACTCGCGCGGGTCGGGAAACCGCCCCCGCAGCCCGAACGCCGCCAGCCCCAGTGCCGCGAGCACGACCAGCGGCACTCGCAGCCGCCGCCACCAGTCCGGCCGTGCGCCGCCAGCGGGCGCGCCGGGAGAGGGCCGCAGCTCAGACCGGGTTCGGAACACCCGGTGATCGTGGCAAACGCGATCAACCCGAGCCACCCGCTGTGATGTTCGTGTCACGAACACCCGTCCAACGGCAGCTTCACCGGTCGGCGGTCGGGGCGGTAATAACCCGAACCGGGCCGGGTGGATCAGCGTTCAGCCGATCTGCTGAAGGTACGCCGGAGGCAGTCGTAGCGGTCAGCACTCGATGACGTTGACGGCGAGGCCGCCGCGGGCTGTCTCCTTGTATTTGACCTTCATGTCGGCGCCGGTCTCCTTCATGGTTTTGATGACCTTGTCGAGGGAGACGTGGTGGCGGCCGTCGCCGCGCAGGGCCATGCGGGCCGCCGTGACCGCCTTGACCGCGGCCATGCCGTTGCGTTCGATGCACGGGATCTGCACCAGGCCGCCCACCGGGTCGCAGGTCAGGCCCAGGTTGTGTTCCATGCCGATCTCGGCTGCGTTCTCGACCTGTTCGGGCGTGCCGCCCAGCACCTCGGCCAGGCCGGCCGCCGCCATCGCGCAGGCCGAGCCGACCTCGCCCTGGCAGCCCACCTCGGCTCCGCTGATCGAGGCGTTCTCCTTGAAGAGCAGGCCGATCGCCCCGGCCGCCAGCAGGAAGCGCACCACGCCCTCGTCGTCGGCGCCGGGCACGAAGCGCATGTAGTAGTGCAGCACGGCCGGGATGATGCCGGCCGCGCCGTTGGTGGGCGCGGTGACGACCCGGCCGCCGGCCGCGTTCTCCTCGTTCACGGCCATCGCGTACGCGGTGAGCCACTCCATCGCGTGCTCCGGGGCCCGGCCGGCTGCCCGCAACTGCCGGGCCGTGGTCGCCGCGCGACGGCGCACCTTGAGGCCGCCGGGCAGCACGCCCTCGGCCTCGAGCCCGGCCGCCACGCATTCCTGCATGACCCGCCAGATGTTCAGCAGCCCGTCCCGGACAGAATCGGCCGACCGCCAGGCCGTCTCGTTCGCCAGCATCAGCCGCGAGATCGACAATCCGGTGGCCGACGTCAGCGCCAGCAGGTCGCCGCCGCTGGTGAACGGGTGGGTCAGCTCGACCGCGGACGGCCGCAGCACCCCGCCCTCCGCGATGACGAACCCGCCGCCCACCGAGTAGTAGGTCTTCCGCACGAGCTCGGCGCCCTCGGCGGAGTACGCGGTGAACGTCATGCCGTTGGGGTGGCCGGGCAGCGTACGGCGCCGGTGCAGCACCACGTCGACCTCGGCGTCCGCCCCGCACGGCAGCGTGAGCAGCCCCCGGCTGTGAATGGCAGCCGCCCGCGCGTCCGCGCCCGCGACATCCACCGTTTCCGGGTCTGCGCCCTCGAGCCCGAGCAGCACCGCCTTGGGCGTGCCGTGCCCGTGCCCGGTCGCGCCCAGCGAGCCGAACAGCTCAGCGCGTACCGAGGCGGTGCGGTCGTCGAGTTGGCGGGCGAACATGCGGGCGGCGCGCATCGGGCCGACCGTGTGCGAGCTGGACGGGCCGATACCCACGGAGAACAGGTCGAAAACGGACACAGCCATGCGGAAGCTCCTTCGAGAGGTGGCTCCCTCGCTCTGTCATGGGGCCTGAGAGCTTCATCGACACGAGGAGCGGCGATTTGCACCTTGGGCGCGGGCGAACCCGGCTTTCCAGAGTTGCCCGACCATCGCGGTACGGGTGCCTGAGAGATTCTGAGGGAGAAGTTGCTCCTTCGGCGCCCCGCGGCCGGACCCGGCGACAAGCGTCGCGCGGCCGGAACGGGAACTCTCCCGCGGCGGTCAAGTGGCTGTTCAGTTGTGGGACGAAAGCTATCGACGCCCGGGTGAACGGGTCAAGATCCTGCGGGGAAGCGGGACACGACGGTCCCGCCTCCCCCAGGTTAACCGGTCAGCAGCGGCCCAGGTCCTGCCACTGCTCGGTCCAGCCCGGTTCCGAACCCTGTGTCCAGTAGCGGGCGCGCCACAGGTGCACACCGTCGCCGGACTTGGGTCCGCTCGGGTCGCCGAACTTGCTCTTCTCGTGCTTCACCAGGTTGCCGCCGGTGTAAACGGACGAGAACGCCCAGTTCGGCGCATCACTGCAGCTCGTACCGGGCGGCGGGGTCGTAGGCGGGGTCGTGGGCGGAGTCGTCGGCGGGGTGGTCGGTGGAGTCGTCGGCGGGGTGGTCGTACAGCCGCCGGTCGAGGCCACCGTGTCGACGAAGGTGCTGCCGGCCGACCGGTAACCCCCGGTCCGCGAGGTCACCTGGGACGGTGACAGCACCTGGTTCTTGGCGAACAGCACCCAGTCGACCTGCTGGATGTAGGTGCTGAGGCCGCCCGAGTGGGTGGCCAGGTCGATGAACCACAGGTTCCAGTTGATCGTCATCGTCTGGCGCGGGAAGTACTTGCCGCCGTGGTCGCCGACCTGCACGCCGTCGATGTAGTAGACGACGTGCCCGTCGGCCACCTGGGCCACCAGGTCGTGCCACCCGTCGAGCGAGCTGCGCTGCTCGGAGTGCAGGTTGTCGGCGTACCAGGGCTCGTTGCGGTAGGTGTACCAGGTCGTCTGGTAGTTGATCGGCCCCTGCTCGCCCCACCCGCCGTTGGGCAGATATTCGGAGATGTCGAGCTCGCTGTAGGTGGGGTCGAGGTCGCCGTTGAGCGGGCTGATCGTGAAGAACGTCTGGTTGATGTGGTCGCCGTCGTTGCCGCTGACCGGCGTGTCGGTGAAGCGGACCCGGCTGGCGTAGGTGCCCTCGAGGTAGCGCTTCTGGGTCGAGTACAGCTCGGCGTGCTTGGTGCCGGCGGCGGTGCCGTCGGTCGAGGCGGTCAGCTGCATGACCTTCTGGCCGCTGTTGGTGGGGAAGCTGATGGCGGCCGGCGACCAGTTGGCGCCGGGCACGCCCGGGCCGCCCTGGTAGCTGCGGGGCGTCCAGCCGTTGGCGGCCAGCGCGGGGTCGGACGACGAGCTGTAGCTGAAGTCGTCGAACAGGTAGCCGCAGTCGGCGGCCGACGCGGATTCCGAGGTGACGGCGACGGCGCCGACTCCCGTGAGCGCGGCCACCAAGAGAGCAGCGCATTTACGTCTGTCGATCTTCACGAGCAGACTCCTCCCAAAGAGGAAAGGGGATGAAGGGGAGTTACTTGACCGCGCCGGCGGTCATTCCGGCGCGGATGTGCCGTTGGAACGCGACGTAGGCGACGAGCACCGGCAGCATGGCAATGGTCAAGCCGGCGAACAGGCCGCTCCAGTCGCTGCGATACCCCTGACTGACCGACAGGGCGGCCAGACCCTGCGCCAGGACGTACCGGTCCGGGTCGGGATTGAGAACCAGCGGGAGCAGATACTGGTTCCAGAGCCCGAGGAAATTGAAGATGCCGACCGCGACCAGCCCGGGACGGGCGAGCGGCAGCATGACACGGAAGAAGACGGCGCCGTGCGAGCAGCCGTCGAGCACAGCGGCCTCGGCGATCTCGCTCGGCAGCGTACGGAAGAACGAATGAAGAAAGAAGACCGTGAACGGCACGGCGTACGCGGTGTAGACGAGGATCAGCCCGGCGTAGGTGCCCAGCAGGCCCAGTTGCTGCACCACGAAGAACAGCGGCACGAGCGCCAGGAAAACGGGGAAGAACATGGCCGCGACGAACATGTAATAGATTGCCCGGTTGCCGCGGAACTCATACCGGGCCAGCGCGTACGCCACCAGTGCGCCCAGCAGCATGGTGAGCAGCAGGGCGGCGCCGACGACGATCAGGCTGTTGAGGAAATAGCGCCCGATGCTGGCCGCCGTCCACGCCCGCCCCCAGTTGTCCCACTGCGGCGACGCCGGCAGCGACCACGGCGAGTTCAGGATCTCGTCGTCGGTCTTGAACGAGCTGATCACGGCCCAGAGCAGCGGCAACGCCGTCACCACGGCCCAGCAGAACATGGCCAGCCCCGGGAGGGGATTCATCCGTTTTTCCGCAGGCAAGGAAGGCGCGGCGACCGGCCTTGTCTCCAGCATTGTCATGCCAGCTCCAACCGTTCGCGGCGGCCCGATCGCAGAGCAAGCACGGCCAGCGTCAAAGTGGCGAAGAACAGGGCGACCCCCATGGCCGAGGCATAGCCGAATTTCCCGTATGTGAAGGCCGTCCGATACAGCGACAGTCCGATCACCTCGGTGGCCCCGTCCGGCCCGCCGGGCCCCACCGTCATGACCTGCACAACAGCGAAGGCATCCAACGCCGCGATCCCCAGATAGACGAAGGCGACCTGCACCGTTTCGCGGACGAGCGGCAAGGTGACCCGGGAGAACGTCGCCCACTTCCCGGCCCCGTCCAGCAGGGCCGCCTCGAACAGCTCGCGCGGAATCCCCTCGATGGCCGCGCTGAACAGAACGACGTAGAAACCCACCGACGACCAGATCAGCACCGCCATCACGGCCGTCAGCGCGAACGCCGGCTCGGCCAGCCAGGAATGGGCCAGTCCGCCCAGTCCCACCGCCCGCAGCCCCGAGTTCAGCAGGCCGGTGTTCGGGTTGTAGACGAACCCCCACAACACCGCGATCACCACGAGCGACAGCAACTGCGGGAAGAAGTAGACGATCCGGTATCCCTGTCCGAGCCGCGGCGACGAGGTGCGCAGCATCGACGCCAGGAACAGCCCGATGGCAATGGTCACCAGCGGCACGACGATGAGCAGCACGGCGTTGTTCCGCACCGCGTCGAGAAAGAGCGAGTCGCCGCCGAGGCGGACGTAGTTGTCCGCCCCGACGAATTGCGCCTCGCCGGCCACCCCGGTCCAGTCGGTCAGTGACAGCCAGAACGCCTGCGCGTACGGCGACAGCACGAAGACGACGTGCAGCACCAGGGCAGGCACCAGCGCGCCGAGCAGGAACCGCCAGCGGCCGTGCCGCATCAGCGGGTGAACTTCGTGACGGTCGAGTCCTTGGCCACCGCGTCGGCCGCCTTCTGGATGCGCGTCGACCAGTCGGCCGGGCTGATCCGCTTGTTCACCAGCTCCCCCGTGGCGTCGTCCACCGCCTTGGCGAGGGGCGCGTACCACGTACGGAATCGGTAGGTGAACGTGTCGGACCCGGCCGCCGTGACCGCGTCGCGCACCGAGCCCAGCCCCGACGAGAGCGTGAGCCCGTCGGTCGCGCCGGCCACCGCGGGCAGGGTGCTGTTGGCCTCGGCGAACGCGGTCGCCGACTGCTTCGAGAACAGGATCCGCAGGTACTCCTGGCCGCCGGCCGGGTTCTTGGCCTTGGCCGGCACCAGGAACGACTCGCTGCTGGCGGCCTGCACCGCGGTCACCGGCAGCTTGTCCGACGACGACCGGGCCGGAACCGTGCCCATGACCATGTCGAAGCCGGCCGGCGCGACACCCTTCTGCTCGCTCTCGAGCCAGGAGCCGCACGGGATGAACGCGGCCTTCTTCTGGCACCACGCGGCCTGGGCCTCGGTGTGCGACAACGCCTCGGAGCCGGTCATCAGATAGCCCTGCCCGGCCAGTTCGGCGAACGCCGTCGCCGCCTGCACGAGCCCGTCCTGCTTCCACGCGCCCGGCTGCAGGTTGTCGACCGCCTTGACCAGGTCGGCGCCGCCGGTCTTGGCCGCCATCGACAGCAGCGGATCGTTGACGTACTCCGGGTATTTGCCCTGGTAGGTCCACGGCGCCACGCCGGTCTTCTTGATCTCGCCGCAGAGCGCGACCATCTCGTCCCACGTCTTCGGGTACGTCCAGCCGCGCTCAGCGAACAGCGACTTCGAATACCAGAGACCCCACACCGTGTACGTGAAATTGAGCGCGACGGTCTTCCCGGCGAACGTGCCGTCGTCGACCACGCCCGGCAGCAGCGTGTCGCGCACCTTCGTGCCGGGCTGGTCGAGGCTGGGCGCGTCGAGCAGATCGGCCAGGTCGGTCACCTGCGAGGCGCCGACCAGGGTGGCGATGTCGAGGCGGCCGGCGCCGGTGTTGTCGACGACGTCGGGCGGGGTGCCGGCCACGAAGCGGGGCTGCATGGCCTCGCCGACCTTCTGCAGGCCCTTGTGGTCGATCTTGGCCTGCGGGTACTTCTGCTGGTACGTGGCCTCGGCCTTCACCGCGTACTCGTCGCCGTACCCGCCCTTGAAGACGACCACCTCGAGCGGAGCGTCGGCCTTGACCCCCAGGGGGTTTTCGGCGGTCTTCTCGGCGTTGCTCTCGGCGGGCTTGTCCGACGAAGTCCCGGACGTGACACAGCCCCCCAACGCCGGCACCGATATCAAAGCGGCCGTCCGGAGCAGCGTTCTCCGAGTGGGATAGGGTCTGACCTGGGAATCAGGGTTCATGACGGGCTCTCTTCCTATGCGGTGCGCCGGATGCGCCCGGCGTACCGCGCCTCGATCTCCGCGTTGTGTTCCTTGCCGCCGGGCACGTTGTCCGACAGGTAGACGGGCGGGGTGATCCCCGCCGCGAGCAGACGGGCGACCACCTCGGTGACGATCTGCTGGGCCAGCAGCGCCGCGGTGATCGACGAGACGGCGCCGACCGCTCCCCCGCCCGGCAGCGGAAGCGCGGCGTCGCCGTACGGGGCACCGTTGTCCAGCACCACGTCCGCGATCTCGCCGAGCTTGCGGCCGCTCGGGTGCCGGCTCGTCACCCCGGCCGAATGCTCGGCCGACGTGATCGCCACGAGCTTGTGCCCGCGCTCCTTGACCAGCAGCGCCATCTCGACCACGGCGCCGTTGATGCCGGAGTTGGAGGCGATGACGAAGACGTCGTCCGGCTTGATCGGCGCCAGCTCGTAGAGCCGGTGCGCGATGTCCGGGCTGCGTTCGACGGCCGGGTCGGCCAGCGCCTCGAGCGGCTCGCCGCCGTAGAGCACGATGTCGCGCAGGGCGATCCGGTTGGTCGGGACCAGTCCCCCCGCCCGGCCGGCGATCTCCATGGCCAGGGCCTCGGAGTGCCCGCAGCCGAAGGCCTGGATCACTCCCCCGTTGGCCACAGCCTCGGCCAGGAGATCGGCTGCCTGTTGTTTCTGCTCGTCCTGGCCGCTGCCGACACGATCGACGGCTCTTCTCACGACGGTCAGGTAGTCGTCGCTGGTGACGCTCACGGCTGTCCTTTCGGGCGCCCGCGCTCTGACTGAGCTCGGGCATCAGGACGCCCGCGCTCTGACTGAGCTCGGGCATCAGGACGCCCGCGCTCTGACTGAGCTCGGGCATCAGGGCGCCCGCGCTCTGACTGAGCTCGGGCATCTGGGCGCCCGCGCTTGCGGGTCGGGATCTTCTCGGGCAGTCGGTGGGCGTCGACCGCGCGCACGGTCAGTTCCAGCGCGTCGGCGGTCCGCTCATAGGTGCGCTGGGCCACCGCGACATAGATCGTGTCGAGCACCAGCAGCTGCGAGTGCAGCGCGGAGAGCGCGGCCAGGCGGAACGTCGTCTCCTGGACCGCGGTGGTGAAGACGACGTCGGCCACCTCGGCCAGCGGCGACCGGCTGAAGCTGGTGACGGCGACGGTCAGCGCGCCGTGATCGGCCGCCTCGGCCAGGGTTTCGATCACTTCCCGCGTACGACCGGAGTGGCTCAGCCCGATGGCCACGTCACCCGGTAGCGTCAGCGCCGCGTTGGTGAGCGCGGTGTGCGAATCGGTGCGGTGCCAGACGGGCACCCGGATGCGCTCCAGCCGGAAGGCCATCTCGCGGGCCGACGTGCCGCTCGAACCCAGCCCGAAGATCTCGACCCGCTTGGCCTCCGCGATCGCGGCCGCCACCTGCTCGATCGCCCCCACGTCGAGCCCCGCCGCGGTGTCCTGGATGGCCCGGGTGTCGGCCGTGGTGACCACGGCGAGCACGTCGGTGAGCGGGTCGCCGGGCGCGATGTCCCCGCTGATGTCGGTCTCCCACCGCGCCTGCTCGGCCCGCCCGGTCTCGGTGGCGATGGCCACCCGCAGGTTGGCGTAGCCCTTGAACCCCAGCGTGCGGCTGAACCGGGTGACGGTCGCGGTCGACGTCCCCGACCGCTCGGCCAGATCGACGATGCTGGCATGCGCCGCGGTCTCCGGATCGGCCAGAATGGTCTCGGCGATGCGGGCCAGCGCCTCCGGCATCTGCGGCCCCTCGATGCGCAGCCGCCCGAGCAGCCCTCCGCTCTCACCCGTCACTTCGGTCATCCTTTTCATCGATGGCTGTTGCTGATGAAAATTACGACCGTCGACGCCACTAGTCAACAACTGTTTCCTATGTTTCGATCCCTGGCATGGACCTGGTGGTGGGCGTGGACGCCGGCGGCACCTCGACCCGGGCCGTCGTGGCCGAGGTGCACGGCGCAGTGATCGGCCGCGGCTCGGCGGGCCCGGGCAATCCCCTGACAGCCGGCTTCGAGGCAGCCGCCGAAGCCATGGGCAGCGCCGTGCGCACCGCTCTCGGCACGCTGCCACCGGCCCGGGTCGCGCGCGGCGTGCTGGGTATAGCCGGGACGAGCTGCCTGACGGCGGGCAACGGCCTTCCCGCGTACGAGAAGGTCTGGAATTCGTTGGGCCTGACCGCCCCTATGATGGTCGTCGGCGACGTGGTGACCGCCTTCGCGGCCGGCACCCACGCGCCGTCCGGCGTCGTGCTGATCGCCGGCACCGGCGCGATAGCCGCCCAGATCGACGGCGAGCGGGTGATGCGCACAGTGGACGGCAACGGCTGGCTGCTGGGCGACTTCGGCTCGGGCCGCTGGATCGGCTTGGCCGCGTTACGCGCCGCCGTACGCGACTGGTCCTCGCCCTTCGCCGCCGCAGTGGCCGACCAGGTGAGCGTGACCTCGGCCGACGACTTGGTGGCCTGGGCCCAGCGCCTGCCCTTCCCCGAGATCGACGCCCTGGCGCCCCTCGTGTGCGAGCTGTCCCAGCTGGCCGACCCGCAGGCCCGCGCGATCACCTCGTCGGCCGCCGCCGAGCTGGTCAGCACGCTCGACCAGGTCTCCCCCACGGGCCCGGTCGTGCTGGCCGGCAGCCTTCTGTCCAACGACACGCCCGTACGCGAGAAGGTCCGCGCCATCCTGCACAGCCGCGCCGTCGAGACGACCACCAGCACCGACCCGGCCGCGGGGGCCGCCCGCCTGGCCGCCCGAGCCCTGGCGAATTCCCGGTAGGTCGCCGAACCCCGCCGGCCGGGCGGCCTTCGACCTGAGCCGACAGGCCTGTCCGCGCCCCACCCGTCGACCCGCTTCCTGCGGTCAAACTCGCCGGTCGCGGTGACGGAGATTCTCGATCGGCCGCGCCACGCTCGACAGCAGCGCCATCCCGTTGAAGAACGCGGCGAGCTTGCGAGGTGGTCCGCCGGTGAACATCATGGTCAAGCCCTTCGCGGACGCAGCGGCGGCCTTCTTGCCTCTGCGAAACATCTTCTTCTCGTACGCCATGATCGCGGCGTTCACCTCGCCGTGCTCGACGATCGCGCGGGCCAGGTCGGCGCCGTCGATCAGGGCGAGGTTGGCCCCTTCCCCGGCGAACGGTGGCATCACGTGAGCCGCGTCGCCGACGAGCGTGACCCCGGGAACGTGCTCCCAGGTGTGGCCGACCGGGAGCGCATAGATCGGGCGCGACCAGATGGTGTCGTCGCACTCCCTGATCAGATCGGTCAACGACGTGTCCCAATCGGGGAACTCCCGCAGCAGCGCTGCCCGCGCCGCCGGAGGATCAGTCCAGTCGATCCCGCTCGCGGTGACCCAGTCCTCTGGTACGCGCATGCCGCAGCCGAGCGCGATCTGGTCACCGCCGTGCCCGCCGATGTATTTGTTGTCGGAGAGTGCGAAGAGGCTTCCGCTGCCGGTGACCTCCAGTGCTCGCGGGTGCCGGGTCGCCGCGTCCGAGAGCCGGATCTCCACCAGCGTGATCCCGGTGTACGCCGGGCGCACGGCAGTGAGCAGTGCCCTGACTTTCGACCACGCGCCGTCGGCTCCGATGATCAGATCGGCCTGTGCGGCGGCGCCGTCGGCGAACCCGAGCAGAGTCCCCGCGCCTTCCGATCGGACCGCGGTGACCTTGCTCCCCCAGACGATCGTGCCCGGCTCGAGCGACTCGACCAGCAGACGGCGCAGCACCTTCCGGTCGATCTCCGGACGTCCGTGGCCGCCGGCCGGCTCCTGGCGATCGACGTAGACGTGCGCGTTCTTGTCGAGGACCCGGATCGCCTCGCCGCCGGCATGGGTGTTCCGGCGGAATTCCTCGTGGAGACCCGCTTGTCTGAGCGCTTCCCGACCGGTTCCGGTGTGGATGTCGAGCGATCCGCCCTGCTGCCGCACCTCTTCGGACTCGTCCATTTCGTAGATGGACACCGGGATGTCGTTCAATTGAAGGATCCGGGCACAGACCAGGCCGCTGAGGCCGGCGCCCACGATGGCAATCGACATGTCTCTTCTCCTTGCCAGTCCAGGACGCGTTGCCGTTCCAGGCCGGTCGGTCAGTTTACCGCCGTGGGGGCGGGCTGCGGGGGCGGGACCGTTCCATCGGCGTGCGCCGGGATGTGCGGCTCGCCCTCGACGCTGAAGCGCGGCAGGATGCGATTCAGCCAGGCGGGCAGCCACCAGTTCGCGCGGCCGAACAGGTGCATCAGGGCGGGCACCAGGACGCTGCGGATGAGGAACGCGTCGATCGCGACGGCGGCGGCCAGGCCGATGCCGAATTCGGAGATCACGCGTTCGCCGCCGAGGACGAAGGCCCCGAAGACGAAGACCATGATGAGGGCGGCGGCTACGATCACCCGGCCCGTCTCGCTCTGCCCGGTCGTGACCGCCCGCCGGTTGTCGTGGGCGCCGGTCCATTCCTCGTACATCCGGCTGACCAGGAAGACCTGATAGTCCATCGAGAGGCCGAACAGGATCGCCAGCATGATGACCGGGACGAACGATTCGACCGGTCCGGCGCCGCCGAGGTTGAGCAGGCTCGAGCCCCAGCCCCACTGGAAGATCGCGACGATCACCCCGAACGAGGCGGCGGCCGCGAGGACGTTCATCACGGCGGCGGTGAGCGGCACCAGCAGGCTGCGGAAGGCGAGCATCAGCAGCAGGAAGCCGAGGACGATGACTACACCGAGGAAGAGCGGCAGCTTGCCGGTCAGCACACTCGCGAAGTCCTGGAAGATCGCGGTCGCCCCGCCGACGTACACCTGCAGGGTGTTGCCTTTCTCGGCGGCCGGGATCACGTCGTCGCGAAGCCGGTCGATCAGGTCGGTCGTGCCTTCGTCCTGCGGGGACGTCGTCGGAATCACCATGGCGATGGCGACCTTCGCGCCGGGCTCGGCGGGAAAGGCGGCGACGGCGGCGACACCCTCGACGGTCTTCACCCTGTCGAGCAGTCGCGTCAGGGCCTCGCCGTCGGCGGGTGAGCCGAGTTCGGCGACCAGTTGCAGCGGCCCGTTGAAGCCCGGTCCGAATCCGGCGGCGAGCAGGTCGTAGGCGCTGCGGGTGGTGGTGCCGGCCTGGTCGTTGCCGTCGTCGGAGGCGCCGAGCCGGATCGAGAAGGTCGGGATCGCCAGCAGCGCGACGACGATCAGCGCGGCCGTGCCCAGCACTGTCCCGCGCTTCTGGATCAGGGCCGCCCACTTCCCCGTACGGGGCCGGTCGGCAGCGGGGGCGCGGCGCTCCTTGCGGCTGAGCACCCGGGCGCCGGCGAAGCCGAGCATGGCGGGCAGCAACGTCAGCGCCGACAGCATGGTGAACGTGACGGTCACGGCCGCGCCGACGCCCATGCCGGTCAGGAAGTTGAGCCGGAGCACCAGCAGCCCGAGAAGGGCGATGATCACGGTGCCGCCGGCGAAGAGCACCGCGCGTCCGGAGGTGGTGATCGCGCGGACGGTGGCTTCCTCAGGCGGCAGGCCGGCGCGCAGGCCGCTGCGGTACCGGGTCACGATGAACAGGGCGTAGTCGATGCCGACGCCGAGTCCGATCAGGGTGGCCAGGGTCGGGGCGATGTCGCTCAACGTGATCGGGTGGGAGAGCAGCCCGATGGTCATCAGGCCGCCGCCCAGGCCGGCCACCGCCACGATCAGGGGCAGGGCCGTTCCGGCCAGTGAGCGGAAGAACAGGAACAGAACCAGCGCGGCGGCGAGGATGCCGATCAGTTCGGTGCTGCCCTGGGCGGGCTCGGTCGCGTTGCTGATCGCCGGCCCGGCCAGTTCCACCTGAAGTCCGGGGCTGCGGGCCGCCTGGGCGGTGCTGATGACTTGGTCGACGTCGGCCGGCGGCAGCTCGGCGGGGAGCTTGTCCATCTGGACCTCGGCGTACGCGGTGCGGCCGTCGGCGCTGATCTGGCCGGGGCCCTGCTCGGCGTACATGCTGGAGACCGAGGTGACCGACGGTATCTTCTCGACCTCGGCCAGCATCGCGGCGATCTTCGTCCGCACGGCCGGGTCACGGACGGTGCCGTTGTCGACGTGGACCACAATCTGTTCGATGTCGCCCGACGACGCCGGCAGGGCGTCCTCGAGCAGTTCCAGGGCTTTGGTGGATTCCATGCCGGGCAGGCTGAAATCGGCGGAATAGCTGCTGCCGGCGGCCGCGTAGCCGGCGCCCAGAGCGACCAGCAGGGCCACCCACAGCCCGAGCACCGTGCGCCTGTGCCGGAAACACCAACGGGCAATTTTGGACATGGAAATCCCCCAACAACAATTCTCGTGCGTCGAATTCGGGCAGGGTGAAGCGCCACGGCAATGCGATTTCGCCGCGGGTTCAGCTATTCATTCGGGGCCGGGCTACGGCGCGCGGTTGGTGGCAGTGCGCGCGAGAATGCCGTCGAGCACCACGTCCAGCGCCCAGAGACCGCGGACCAGGCCGTCGCCCGAGACGAGTTCGGCGCCGAGCCGGGTGATGTTCGGGTACTTCTGCGGGTCCGCGGCCTTGATACGCGCCTCCACGTCGGAGATCCGCATCTCCTCGCGCTTCGGCGTGACCTCGGCGCTGTGCTCGACGGCCAGCGCCGTGGGCACCAGCAGGAGGAGATCGACCCCCCACGCCGCCGAACGGTCGTCGGCGCCGCCCTCGCTCAGCAGCGCGAGAACCTGCTCGACGATCGCGGTGAAATGCGGGCCGTTGGGCCGGGTGGACAACGCCATGCGGGCGAGCTCGGGGTGCCGCCGCAGCACTTCGCCATAGCCGGCCAACAGGGCCTTCACCCGGTCCCGCCAGGTCCCGCCGCCGGTGAGCTCCACCGCCGCCAGCATGGCATCGAGGATCTGAGCATGCAGGTCTTCGGTGTCGCGGACGTACACGTACAGGGATGCGTGTCCGGTGTCGAGCACCCCGGCGATCCTCCGCATGGTGACCTTGGCCAGGCCTTCCTCGGCGAGGATGCCGAGCGCGGCATCGATGATCCCCTGCCTGGTCAAGGCGGCTTTCGCCGGCCGCTCCCGGCGGCTTCGCGAAACAGGTTCCGGAGTGCGCGACGTCATGGTCGAACCCTAGCACGACCATGGTCGTCGCGACCATGGTCGTCCAAGCGCGGTCCATGACATCACGTCGTGGCCCGTCCCTTCGTTCTCCTCGGGCGGAACGCGAAGTGGCACTTCACCGAACCGCCCGGTCAGTGGTCTCTACCGCGCGGCGTGTCGCGCTTTCTCGACCGTTGAGCGGGCGACTACTCGGCGTCCGGATCAGCCGGGGTTTCGCCGCTGGCGACCTCCCCTGCCGCGGGACGACGGCGGAGCGAAAAGCGCATGGTGGCTGGCCTATCTCGTAGTCCGTCGAGGCAGACCAGAGCAAATCAGACAATCCCGAGAGTCAGCTCCGCGCAACCTCAAAGAACTGTGCGAACACGCCGGAAACCCCGGATGAACCGACGGTGTATCGGAGGTGGAAATCTTGAGCGCAGTCAGCTGGCCGGTGCGCGCTCCTCGCCATGCCGCGGTGATCGCCCGGTTGCGGGTTGCCGGTCAGTCCACGGCCGTCTCCCACCGCTGCCACCACTGGGCGTCCGGAATCTCATCGGCTGCTTCCACCAATGCGTTCAGCGTGGCGGCGAAGGCCAGCGGGCGGGTCATCGCAAGCTCGCCGACGAGCCCGGCGAGCGACTCACGGCGGCGGCGCATCACCGCACCGACAAGGTCGCGGCCCGCCGCGGTGAGCGTGACCCAGGCGGCCCGGCGGTCGTCAGGCCGTTCCTGGCGAGCCACCAGCCCTTTGCGGACCAACCGGTTGCACATCCGGGTGGCCGTGGACGACGTGACGGTCAACTCCTGAGCGAGGTCCACGATCCGCTGCGGGCCGCGCGAGACCAGCACGACCAGTGTCCGGTACTGCGGGAGGGTGACGTCCTCATCGAGGTCGGCCAGCGATCGGGCGGCCAGACCGACGAAGGCCCGGCTGAGCGACAGCAGCGCCCCGACCACCTCGTCCTCGCTCGCAGTGAGCGCCGTCTGCTCAAGCATCCGACCACTCTGACATGAGCTGCTCCGCGGCTGTCAGGCGAGCCGTGGGAGAACCTCACCGCCTCGACAACAAACCATGCACACCTGCATTAATCTCGGCGACCGTTGTCCGCATCGGCTCAACGCCGGGCGCGGGTGAGCCTGATGAGTACGGCGACCGTGACGCCTGCCGCGCCCAGGAGCACGAGCCACAGAACGACCGGGTTCACCGCGAGCATGCCGATGTTGGCCTCGGCGATTGCCGTGCCGGAGAGGTCTTGCGCCGGGGGAAGTGCCGCAGGTGGCAGCCGCTCGTACCGGACCAAGCCGGTGCTCTCCAGCATCTTCATGTGGTTCATCACGAAGATGTTCGCGTCATCAGCGAGCTTGCGGACGACAGGGTCCCGGGTGGATGCGCGCACCGCCCCGATAACCGGGAAGATCTTGCCGTGGGCGGCACGGAGCCGGGTGACGAAGATCTGGTCGAACTGCACGCCCTTGTTGTTCTGCATCTCCTTCAGAAAGCCCTGCTGCTCCGCGGTAGGAGTGGCGGGGATGGCGGCGCCCAGCTGGTTGGCCGCGGCGACGACCAGTTCGTCAAGTTTGACGTGCTGGTCGGCGATCATCGTGCCGACCTTCCGCACGGTGGCGGAGCTGCCTCGCTGGGCGGCCATCTGACCGGCGGGAATCTCCCACAACCCGGCCTGCCTGACCCCGTTGAGCAACAGTGTGTCGGCGGCATTGAGCTGCGTCGGCACGGCGGGCTCCGCACGCGCGGCGCCCGGCACTGCTGCCAGCGCAGCGACAGCCGCAACGAGGATGACTGCCGCGCGGCGTACGGACGACGGGGCGAACATCAGCGCCTCCAGCTCTGATCGGTTGTCGGAGATCAGTACGGCCGCCGAACGAGAAAGGTTCACTGATACACGCAATTTAGGACGACCGATTCGTGTGACCGTTGACCTGCCGCACCGACTCCGGCGGCCGACAACCTCGGATGCGACCCTGGCCCGCCGGCCCACCGTTCGCCCTCACCGCGGCCTTGCGCACCGCGGCTGACGGCGTTGCCGGCCCGGGCCGGGAAGCGGTCGATGTCACCAGCAGGGCGCCAACGACAGCGCCGCTGACTACCGGTCCTGCCCGCCAATTCTCTCGCGTCAGGGGAGGTGGTCGAAGAGTCGGTCGGCGTGGCGTTTGAGGCGTACGAAGCCGCATTGTTCGGCGGTCGTGCTCGCTTCAGTGGTGAGATTCCGCGCCCGGCCGATTTCGGTCCCGGCAAGCAGTTCGGCATAGGCGAGCTGAGTTCGCACGACGAACAGCGGCGCCTGGAGGCGGCGGTTGACGGCGAGGGCGATGTCGAAGGCAGCGGCCGCCTCGTCGATCTGCCCGAGGGTTGCCAGCGCGAGGCCGAGCCCGTGGGCTATGGATCCCTCGGTGGTGGCGCCGGTGCTGGCGACCTGGTCTCGCCAGCCGTTGAGGACCGGCACGAGTTGGGAAGCTGGCTCGGTAAGGGCGAGCGTATGACAGAGCTCTGCCCACAACATCAGGGTCGTCGACCAGAACTGGGGTGCGCTGCCGGATGAGAGGTCGAGGGAGTCGGTGATCGCTCGGGCTTCCGGCTCGCGGCCGAGGTCGCACCACACATAGGCGACGCCGGCCCGGAAGACCTGCAATGCGGGGTTCGTTTCGAGGACCTGTTCGAGGGCCTCAGCCACTTCGGCGAGGCGGTCCTGAACGCGGCGGATCTGGAAGATCTGACCGGCGTAACTGAAGAACGCCTCAGGTTGTCCGGTTGCGACGCCGAGTTCGAATGCGGCGTGAGCGGCGGCTTCGGCCGCGTCCAGGTCGCCGTCCAAGAAGTGGTGCATCGACTGTGTCTGCGCGTTGGTCCAGCGAATGTACGGTTCCGGACTGCGCCTGGCGAACGAGTCGCGGATGTCTCGCTCGCGGTTCATGACGTCGCGATCGCCGCGTTCGAGTGCGATCTCGTGGTGCGACATCGAGAGCAGGCCGCGCAGTCGCGCGTCGCCGGCGCGTTCCGCGGCGGCGATGCCTTCGTGCAGCAACCGCTCACGGCGCCCGAGCAGGTCCAGCGTACGCAGTGCGCTTTCGGTGAGGCGCGCGACGTGCGCGATGACGCGGTCTTCGCCGGCCTCCTGGGCGAGCGCGAGCGCACGTGAGACGACGCCGTCGACCTGTTCCTCGGGCGCGGCGTGAATCTCAATGGCGAGAATCGCGTGGAGCAGCGCGCGGTCGGCCACACCGGGCCGTGTCGCGATCGCGCGTTGCAGGAGCTCGACCCGTTCGTCGTCGATGGTCCCGAACTGACTGACGTCGCCTCGGTTGTTGGCCAGCGCCGCCCGCACGAGCAGGTCGTCGTGGTGGAGGTCGACGGCGAGACGACCGGCCTCAAGGAGCGTTTCCCGGTGGGCGGGGTTTCCGGTCTGGCGTTGGGCGGTCCCGAGGCCGACAAGGACTTCACATCGCCGCGCCGTGGGCACGTTGGGCAGAAGATCGAGAGCCTGGCGGTACCACGTCACCGCTTCGTCAGGCGCCAAGTGAGCCAGCGCGTAGTCACCCGCTCGCCCCGCGTGCTCGGCGGCCTTCTCACGGTTCCGGGGGGCGATGGCGTGGATCCAGTGGTGGGCGATCTCGCCGGCCCGTTCGCCTGTGTCGTCGCCACGCCTCTCCAGCGCGACCGCGACTGCCTGGTGGCTCAAGGCCCGTGCGGTGGGAGTCAGCTCGGCGTAAAGAGTGTGGGCGACGATGGCATGCGTGAACGCGAACCGGCCGGCGGCATCGGTGACCAGCGCATTGTCCACGGCCGGAGCGAGGCGCTCGAATGTCCGGACGTGGTCTTCGCCGAGCAGTTCGGACAGCAGGTCGAGCTCGAAATCCCGGCCGATGACCGACGCTGTGTCGAGGGCGCTGCGAGTTTCGGGGCCGAGGCGCTGGACACGGCGGCCCACGACCTCGCGGACGCTCACGGGCAGCCCCCGGGCTCGCAGGTGGGCCGGGGCCGTCCAGCGGCCGTCGTCGTGCTGGCGGATGGCCCCGGTTTCGGTGAGGTGGCGAAGAATCTCGGTGACGAAGAACGGGTTGCCTTCCGTCTCGGCCCGCAAGGCGTCCCGCAGCGTGAGTCCGTCGGGGTCCATCTCGTGGCCCGCGACCGTCTCCAACAGGCGGAGCATCTCGCCGTCGTCGAGTCCGCGCAACGCCAAGCGGATCGTGCCCGGCTCTCGATGGGTCGCCGCCATCAGGGCGGTCAGCGGATGCGACGGGTCGATGTCGGAATCCCGGAAGGTCGCGATCACCAGCACCGGAGTCGTCAGCGCCCGCTCCAGCAGGTGACGCACCAGGGCGAGGGACTGGACGTCCGCCCAGTGCAGATCGTCGAGCACGACGAGCGCCGGCATTCCCCGGTCCGAGACGGCGCCGAGCACATCGACGACCGAGTTGTAGAGCGCGAACCGTGCCGAATCCGATTCCAGGTCCGCCGCGCCCGTGCCGCCCAACAGCGGTGCGAGGGCTTCGTGACGGCCGGCGAAGACACCGGGCACATGCCGGTCGAGGCCGGTCAGCGCTTCCCGCCAAGGCTGATACGGAATAGACAGATCCTCGTCGCAGCGCCCGTACAGAACCACCGCCTCGTGCTGCGCTGTCCCCGTGAATACGGCAGACAGCGTCGTCTTGCCGATCCCGGCCTCGCCGCTCATCAACACCACTCGCCGCTGTCCGGAGGCAACCACCTCCTTCCACGCCTTCGCAAGCATCGCGCGCTCATGTTCCCGGCCGGCGAACCCGAGGCCCGATGACACGGCGAGCCGGGCGGGTAGCGGTACACCGCCCGCGGGCTTCGGCCCTGGCCCGGCATTCGTCAGCAATACCGTCCCGACGAACTGGTAGCCGCGGCGATGGGTGGTACGGATGAGCCGCTGTTCTCTGCCGGTGTCACCGATCGCCCTGCGGGCCGCGCGGAGCACCGTGGTGACCGCGGCCTCGCTCACGAAGCGATCACCCCACACCGAGTCGAGGAGCTCCTCCTTGGAGACGACCCGGTCGCGATGCGAGATCAGATAATGGAGGACGTCGAAGACCCGGGGCTCGATCGGGACACGTTCACTCCCCAGGCGCAGCTCGTAGAGGGAAGTATCGAGCTCGAACCCGTGGAAACGGTACGAAGCTCCATCCACGGGTCGGATGATACTACTGCAGCTGGTGGACGCGGCAGTGATCTCCGTCGGGCGCCACACGACGACGGAACACCGCCCCGGGCGGACCGGGCCGTAGCGGCCACCTCGTTGTGCGCCCGGTACCGGCTCGGCGGTGTCATCGGATACAGCGGATGCGGAGCATCAGCACACCCGACGCCACCGCGCACAGGGAGCCGAAGACGAACAGCGCGGGGTAACCACCGAACCAGCTGATGACCGCACCGCCCACTGCTCCGGCGAGCAACTGGGGCAGGCCGGTGGCTACCTGCAGGATGCCCAGGTCGCGGCCCTCGCTCCCGGCATCGGGCAGCACCAGGGACATGACGGCCAGGTCGATGGCGAAGTACGTGCCGATCGAGGCCCCCAGGCAGGCGGCGTAGACCAGCATTCCGGTCCAGGTCGGCATCGCGAGCGGGATCGTCATCGAGGCGGCGACGCCGAGGGCGCTCACCCCGACGAACAACTTGCGGCGGTCCACCTTGTCGGCGATCCAGCCCGCCACATTGGCGGCCAGCACCCACACCACGATGCTCAGCGTCAGCAGGGTGCTCACCGCCGCCGCGACGTCGCCGCCGGGCACATTTCCGGTGCCGATGTGGTCCTGCAGCGTGTAGAACAGGTAGCCGTTGACCACGAAGTAGGACGCGAAGAGCAGGAACCGGCTGAGGAACGCCAACCGGAAGTCCCGGACCGTGAACGCGGCGAAGAAGGACCGGAACGGCACCCCCGCTCTCCCCCGATTCCGCACCGGGGCAGGCAGGTCACGCGCCGAGCCTTCCTTCGCACCGAACAGCAGCAGCGCGGTGGTGACCAGCAGGACCAGGGCGATGACGGCGTACGCGGTCAGCTGGCCCGCCCGGCTGGCCACCTGGACACCGACGACGATGCCGATCGGTGTGCCCATCCCGATGACCGCCGACGCCACACCACGCCGGTCCTCCGGAATGCGGTCGGGCAGGATCGCCGTGATCGCCCCCGAATAGAAGTTCGCGGCGAACCACAGGATCACGGTTGTCGCGATCAGGCCCGGCAGGTTGTCGGCCAGCCCCATGAGGATGCAGGCGACGGCGGAGACCACCGCGGCGGCGGCGATCCACGGCGTCCGGCGTCCGAAGCGGGAACGGGTGCGGTCGGAGATCGCGCCGCCGGCGGGGATGGCGACCATCGACGCGACGGCCGCGAGCGTGGTGAGCAGAGCGAGGTTACCGACCTTCGACGCCGGGTCCACCGCCTCCACCTGGACCGGGAGGATGACGGCCGAAATACCGTTGAACAGCGCGTACATGGCAGCAGTAGCCGGGAGCAGCAGCGCCAGCAGCCGGCCGACTCGCGGTCGTGAGGCCGGCTCGCCATCGACGGCAACGATCTGGTGCGGGGGACGGACGTCGGTCATGAGGCCTCCGGGTCCGTGTCGAGCGAGGGCGAAGCCATCGTGGCCGCCGTCAGGTGGCCGGGCGCTCAGACTGCCATCCGGAAAGCCTCGATGTGACGCTGGCGAGGCGGCACCTGCAACGCTCGGAGCGTATGCAGGACGGCGTCTGCCATCGCGGCCGGCCCGCACATGTAGACGTCCCGCTCGGCGATGTCGGGCACCAGGCCACGCAGGCCCGCCGGACTGAAGGGCTGGTTCTCCCGGCTGGTCCGGCCGGTCAGCACGTGCAGCCGGGCGCCACGCTGCTGAGCCAGCTGGCGCAGCTCGCCGAGCAGCACAGCGTCACCGGCCGTCCGCGCCCGGTAGAGCACCACGATGTCGCCCGTCAGGTTCGGATCCTCCAGCAGCGCACGGATCGGGGTGATACCGATCCCGCCGGCGATCAGCACGGCGTCCGGCTTGGTCCGGCGGACCGTGGTCAGTGCGCCATAGGGCCCCTCGGCGTAGCACCGTGTGCCGACCGGCAACTGCCGTAGCCCACCGCTGGTGGCGCCGATGGCCTTGGCGGTCAGGCGCAGCGTGCGACCGTCGGGTGCGGCCGACAACGACCAGGGGTTCACCTGCCACCAGGAGTTGTGACCGGGAAACCGCCACCAGAAGAACTGGCCCGGCCGGGCACGCAGCCGCTCGAGGCCGCGACCGCCGACGTACACCGACACGGCGTCGTTCGTCTCCGGGACCACCGCGACGACTCGCAGTTGGTGGCGGGCATTGCGGACCAACGGCACGAGAAGCCGGTTGGTGAGCAGGGCGCCGATCGCGAACGCCCACAGCCCCCACCAATAGACGCTGGCCGGCACGCTGGCGTTGAAGGAACGACCCTCGTAGACCTGGTGGATCACCGCCAGCACGAGCATGACGTACACCAGCAGGTGGACGGCGTGCCAGGCCTCGTACGACAGGCGCTTCCGCGCCGCCCGCACGGAGGTGACCGCCATGACACCCACCAGCCCAGCGGCGATCATGCCCAGCAGCACGGGCATCTGTCCGCCCAGGTTGGGAATCTCCGCGAAGAACGAGATCTGGTCGAGTTCGGCGAAGCCGAGGAGGACGAAGGTCGGATGCAGCACCACCAGCCAGAAGATGGTGAAGCCGGTCCAGCGGTGCCAGTTGGTCAGCTTGTCCATGCCGATCCGCCGCTCGAAGAACGGGAGCCGGGCGATCAGCAGCACTTGCAGCGCCATCGCGAGGCCGAGGTGCAGGCCGAGGAAGCGCCCGATCGAGCCGAGCGTGTTGTGCGAGGGGACGGCGCGGACGAACAGCAGCTCGACGACGACCAGGTTGACCAGCAGGAAACCCCAGAGCAGCAGATATGCGGTCCGGGCCGAGCTCATGCGGCTGACGCGCGGCGACGTCGCGGTGTACATCGTGGAACCTTCCTGAAGGATGGACCGGCGTGGCCGGACTGAACGCGTTATCGGGCCGGCGCCGTCACCGTGACGCCGATCATGGGGAGGGCCACTCCCCCGTCGACCTCGGCCTTCCAGCGCCAGTGGGCGCCGGGCAGATCACCGAGCACCACCGCGACCTGTCCGCTGCCGGGGCCGCATGCCGCGAACAGCTGCTCGGCCTCCTCGGCGGACGGCGGCTCGGCGAGGACGATCACAGCCGTGAGCGCACAGCGACGGGAGGCGAGACGCACCATGCCGTCGTCCGTCCCGGCCGCCGCCCCGGACGGGCGCAGGTCGGCCATGGACCGCAGGCGTGTCGCGGTGGACGGGACGCCGACCGGTTCGCCACCCAGCCCGGGCACCGACAGCACAGGCAGGTCGGGACGGAACCGGACCAGGTCGGTGAGAAGGGTCCGCACCACGTCGGCGGCGACGCCGAGCGAGCCGCCGATCGCCAGCACACCGTCGAGCCAGGTGAGATCGACGAAGAGCGGACCAGACGCCCCACCACCGACCCGGACCAGGCATGGTGAAAGCTGACCACCCGGGATCTGGCCGTGGGGAGCCTCGCTCGGACGCGTCCAGACGCCGTCGGAGACCGCCTGCCACGGCGGCCGGGGCTCGTGACCGGAGGTCACCCAGGCGGTGATCTCCCGGTCGCCGACCCGGAGGGCATAGGCTTCGACGCTGTCGGCGGCGAGCCCGGCGGCTGCCTGCCAGGCCAGCCTGGGACCGGCCTGGTCGGCCGCGAACTCCGTGACGAGTTCGGCCCGCTCGCGCAGCCGCTGCTTGATCTCACGGTGCAGGCGGGCGTTCTCGGCGCGCGTGCGACGGCGGTCGCGCACCCACCGCACGATCCGGCGGCGCATGAACAGCAGGACGGTGAGCAACGCCAGAACCACCGCTCCGACCAGTGCGAGCACCAACTTCCAGGTGAAGTACGGCTGGTCGGCGCCGCCCGGGTCCGGCCCGACGCGACCGAGGCGGACGTCGGGCCCGGTCGCGTCGCCGGGCACCAGCAGGATCCATCCGGGCCGCACCTGGCCGGCCGCGGCCAGTGACCCTCCGTCGCTTTGGGGCCGGCCCAGGTTCAGTTCGAGGATCTCGCGGGCCCGGGCGGAATCGCCGAGCGTCCGCTGCGCTATCTGGCCGAGGGAGTCGGCGCGCCCACCGTTCTGCTCGGGCGTACGGACAACGGTGACCTTGACGACGTCATCGGGCGCCGCGACGGCGCCGGACGGCGTGAGCAGCGAGGCGGCGAGGACCGCGGCGAGCAGCAGGAGAATACGGCGGATCATCGGGCCGGGGTCCAACCCTGCACAGCGGCACTGGCGATGACCACGCCGGTGGACTTGTCGGCGGCGTTCCGGTACAGCGGCGCGCCGTCCAAGGTGACCTGCTTGGTCCCGTCCTCGCGGCGCAGCCACCAGACCCGCTTCTCGTCGATCCCCACGACCTTCACCTTCTTGCCGTTTTCGGCGACCACCGGCCGCCACAGCGTGGCGCACGCGCCGGTGCACTTGCTCGCCGGCGGGTCGGTGCTGTCTTCGTCATTGCGGTAGAGGGTCGCGCCGTCGTCGTCGACCACGACGGCGCCGTCACTGCCCTTCTTGGCGGTCAGCGTCGCGGTGCGGTCCGGCTTGGCGGGCTTGACGACCTCGGTCCCGATCAGCGCGTCGTTCGCCGACCCATCACGTTTGATGGCGAACCAGGCGTTGTCGACACCCTGGCCGTTGAAGTCGCCGGGAACGGTGTCATCCGCGAACCGATACACGGGCCGGCCGCCGAGGGTGACCTGGACACCCCCATCCGACCGGCGGATCGCGCCGACCTCGTCGGTCTGAAGGCCGTCGAGGAAGACGCGCCCACCGGCTTGGATCAGCACCGGCGGCCAGCGCACCGCGCAGTCGCCGGTGCAGTTGGTGGCCACCGGTTCGGCCGTGTCCTTGGCGAAACGGTAGAGCGTGAATCCGCGGACCTCGGTGACGGTCTCGCCGATCGAGGCCTTGTTGACGGAGAGCTGAACCCACTTCGACGGCGCGGCCGAGCCCGTGTCCGGAACGGCGCTGGGCGAAGCCACGGTCGCGGTGGGTTCGGCCGAAGCGGTGGGCTGGCCACCGCGCCCGTCACCGGTGAGGCCCAGGCTGCTCGCCGGAGCGTCCACCAGCTGGATCTGGCCGGCGGCAGCGGCCCCTGCGGTCCCTGCGGGCTCGGCGGGCTTGTCGCCGGCACAGGCGGCCACCGCGAACAATGTTGCGGCGGCGAGGGAAACGGCCGGCGCGCGGGCCGAGGTCCGGGCCACGATGACACCTCCAGGTCGGATCGGGACAGACAGGCACGCTGTGCACGATCGACGAGCCGATCGGGTTCGACGAATGTGACTCATGCCACAAGACTCGAACCGAAGGGCGTCCTCGGTCGTGGAGCCCGCATGGCCAGATCTATCGTGGTGCCCGGCGACGACCTCCAGCAGGCGGCGGACGCGATGCGCCGGGTGCTCCAGCACATCAACCTGAAGCCCAGCCGGGCAGACTTCACCCGGGTGGTCGGACCGCCGGTCCGCGACGCGGCGGATCACTTCGACGACCGCTGGGACGCCGGTCGCAAGCAATTACGGCAGGAATGCGACGACATCGTCGAGGCGATCGACATGATCTTGAACGCCTTCACCTCGGTCGACAACCAGTCGGGCGACAGCCTCGGCGGCGGCCGATGACCGCCCCCGGATCGTTCACCCTTCAAGTGCCCGGCAGCTGGCTCGACTATGACCTCGCCCAGCAGGACTTCGCCCGGCAACAACAAGAGCTGCGATCGGAGATGACCACGCCCGAGCAGCGCCGGGCCGCCGACGACGCGCTCCTGCAGGCGCGACGCCTGTTGCGGGCCGCCCGCCGGCGCGGCGCTGTTTCGGCCGCCGGCCTGATCGCCCGGGACGAGGACGGCCTGCTGATGGCGTTCGTGGCGGTGTTCGGCGTGACCGTGCCGGAGGGCATGGACCTCTCCATCGCCGAGATCGCCCAGCAGCTGTCGCGACCCGCGGGCGCCGATGGCTACGGCGACCGCACCGTCACTGCGGTGCAGCTTCCCGAGATCGGATCCGTCGCCCGGATCACCGGGACCGAGACCGTCGCGCTCACCGACGAGACCTCGGCGGTGATGGTCGCCATGCACACCGTCATCCCCCTGCCCGATCAGCCAGGGTCCTATCTGGTGGTGACCGGGATGAGCCCGAACCTGGCGCTCGCCGAATCCCTGTACGACATCTTCGACGCGATCACCGGAACCTTCCGCTTCGTCGGCGACGTCGCCGTACCGGCCGGCGAGGCCCACTGACGGTCGGCTTGCCCCCAGCCGACCTGAACCCGGGGGTGGGGGGGCCGGGGGGCCCCCCCCCCGGGGGGGGTGGGGGGGGGGGGGGGCCCCCCCCCGGGGGGGGCCCCCCCCCCCCCCGGGGGGGGGGCGGGCGGGGCGGGGGGGGGGGGGCCGGCCCCCCCCCCCCCCCCGGGGGGGGGGGGGCGGCGCGGGGGGGGGGGCGCCCCCGCCCCCCCCCCCCGGCGGTTCTGTCAGGGAGGGCGGTTACGATCGGACGCCGTCAAGGTCGATCTCGCACCAGGGGGCCCGAACGTGCAGCCGTACCGCATCTTCCGCATCACCGCCGTGGCGGAGGCGTTCTCGTGGGCGGGCCTGCTCGTCGGCATGTACCTCAAGCGCGTCGCCGAGGTCACCGACCTGGGCGTCTGGCTGTTCGGCAGGATTCACGGCGCGCTGTTCGTGGCCTACATCGTCGCTGCCCTGTGGGTGGCCCGCACCGAGCGCTGGTCGGTGTGGCGCACGCTGGCCGGGCTGGCCGCGTCGATTCCCCCGTTCACGTCGCTGATCTTCGAGCGCTGGGTTGCGAAGCGGCGTACGGCGCCCGAAGCTCCTATTTCGGAAATGTCTATTCCGAGCTGAACGGCAATGGCGGGATCGGCCGTTCGGCTGAACCCGGCCCGATGGTTTCAGCGACGCATTAAACGTCTTGTCGCACCCCACGTCCGCCAGCGATTGTCATCCCGCCGGGTCGGCCACGAGCTGAACCGACGAGGTGAGGTCGCAAGACGGATATGCCGTTATCGGGGGTGCATATCCGGGACTTTCCTGATTCGTCGGTGCTGCTCGTGGCGACGCCCGCCCATCCGTACGGCCCTGGAGGCCCTACGGATCTTTGTCGCGGACTGGTTTCTGGCCGGTCGCGGACTCCGGATAGACTTTCGGCCGTGAATCCTTGCTGAATGGCAACTGGGGGCCGACGTGTTGCGCATCCACTTCACGCCGGAGGACGTCGGCCGCGTGCGGATTGCGGCCGAGCCCGATCCGCTGTGGGAGACGATCTTCAGCGTGTGGCGCCTGCGCCGCCCCGCTCCCGAGCTGGTCTACGGCCGCTGGCGCGACCACGCCCTCCGGACGAGCCGGCGCGACGACCTCGAGCTGCTGCTTCCGCTGGTCCGGGGCGCCTACTACCCCGACTTCCTGACCCCGGCCGAGGGGTCGCTGGGCCTGTCGGCCGCGCTCGAGGTGATCAAGTCAACCCCCGCCACCCGGCTCCGCGACGAGCTGGAGGAGCTGGTCCGGCACGCCGGCCCCAAGCCGTCCTGGCTGAGCCGGCTGGCCGAGGGCGAGAGCGAGATGGTCGAGCGCCTGGCCGGGGCGCTCCAGTCCCAGTACGAGAGCGCGATCGCCCCGTTCTGGGCCGAGGGCCGGGCCCACGTCGAGGCCGAACGTTCCCGCCGGGCCCGGGTGCTGCTCGACCAGGGCGCCGAGGGGTTGCTCGACAGTTTCCGCCCGATGATGCGGTGGGAACCCCCGGTGCTCGAGGTCGACACCCCGTTCGTCCAGACGCTGCACCTCAACGGCCGTGGGCTGGTGCTGCTGCCGTCCTTTCTCTCCTACGGCACGCCCGACGCGCTGCGCGACACCACGCTGCCGCCGGTGCTGGTCTATCCGATCGAGCACGACCTCACGCTCAACCCGGGCCTGCGGCCGGCCGACGGCGCCTCGCTGGCCGCCCTGATCGGCAAGACCCGCACGTCGCTGCTCGAGTCGCTGGGTGACGGCCGCACCACGTCCGAACTGGCCCGCCGGGTCGGCGTCAGCGCGGCCTCGGTCAGTCAGCACACGGCGGTGCTGCGGGAGGCCCGGCTCATCCGGACCAGCCGGGCCGGCAAGGCGGTCGTGCACACCCTGACCCCGCTCGGCGAAGCGCTTCTGGGAGAAGAGCCCTAATATCAAGTGACGTAGATCACTCGATCAAGGGGGCTGGCATGAACGGCGCCAAGACCGATGTGGAGAGCCGCCTGCTCGGCGGTGCGACCTACCGCAGTTTGGGTGAACAGCAACTGTCCCCGGCCGAGGAACGATTCGAGCGGGGACGCCGTACCGTCGGCCTCTTCCTCGCCCCGGCCGTCACCCTCTTCTTTCTCGCGCTGCCGCTCAGCATCCCGCCCAGCCAGCAGGTGCTCGGCGGGCTGCTGCTCGGCGTCATCGTCCTCTGGATCACCGAGGCGGTGCCGATCCCGATCGGCGGCCTGATCGGCGTCGCCCTGATCGTCGTCTTCGGGGTGGCCGAGGCGGCCGATGTGCTCGCGCCGTTCGGATCGTCCACCGTCTTCACCTTCATCGGGGCGTTCATCCTGGCCCAGGCGATGCTCAAGCACGGCCTGGCCCGGCGGTTCGCCTTCCGTATCCTGTCGCTGCCCGGCGTCGGCCGCTCCGCGAGCCGGGTGATCATCGCCTTCGGGGCGGTGACGTGCCTGCTGTCCGCGTTCGTGTCCAACACGGCCACGGTCGCGATGCTGCTGCCGACGGCCCTGGGCATCCTGTCGGTCATCGCCAAGCTGCTGCAGGACCGCGGGCTGGTCGAGCCCGGCTTCGACCCGACCCGGCTGCGGGTCGGGGCCGCGCTGATGCTGATGCTGGCCTACGGAGCCAGCGTCGGCGGCCTGCTGACGCCGGTCGGGTCGCCACCCAACCTGATCGGCCGCGGCCTGATCGAGGAGGCCACCGGCGAACGCATCTCGTTCGCCCAGTGGATGGCCATGGCCGCCCCGATCTGCCTGCTCATGTTCGCCGTCCTGGCCGTCGTCCTGCTGCTGCTCAACAAGCCCGAGATCCGCCGCATCGAGGGCGTCGAGGAGTACGTCGCGAGCGAACGGGCCAAGCTCGGCACATTCTCGGCGGCCGAGCGCAACACCCTGATCGCCTTCGTCGTCACGGTCACCCTCTGGATCTTCCCGGGCGTGATCGCGGTGATCGCCGGCACCGAGTCCGCCGTCTACGACACCGTGTCGGCCCGCCTCAACGAGGGCGTGGTCGCCGTGCTGGGCGCCTCGCTGCTCTTCCTGCTGCCGGTCTCGTGGCGGAACCGGGAGTACACGCTGAACTGGAGCGACGCGGCGCGCATCGACTGGGGCACGATCGTCCTCTTCGGCACGGGCATCATCTTCGGCTCGCTGCTGGCCGACACCGGTCTGGCCGAGACGATCGGCAACTCCAGCGCCGACGCGCTCGGGCTGAGCAGCATGTTCGCGATCACCGCGTTCGCCGTCATCCTGGCCATCGTGGTCTCCGAGACCACCAGCAACACCGCCTCGGCGGCCGTGGTGGTGCCGATCATCATCCCGATCGCCGTCGCGGCCGGCGTCAATCCGCTGGTGCCCGCGCTGGCGGCGACGTTCGCGGCGTCGTTCGGTTTCATGCTGCCGGTCTCGACACCGCAGAACGCGGTGGTCTACGGCTCCGGCGTCGTCCCGATCACCACGATGATCAGGTCGGGCGTCTCGTTCGACGTCCTCGGCGCGATCATCATCCTGCTGATCCTGCCCCTCATGGTCGCCGCCGTCGGGCTGGGGTGAGAGGCGGGCGCTTGCGCGCGCCCCCTCTCGTGCAGGAAGGCGTATGGCCCCTCAGGAGTCGGTGGAGGCGTCGCGTAGCCGGGTGAGCGCGTCCGACCAGTACCTCTCGTAGCGCGCGACCCACGGCGCCATCACCCGGGCCATCGTCTCGGCGTCGATGGCGTAGCGCTGGTGGCGGCCCTCCCGGGTCGCGGTGACCAATCCGGCCGCGCGCAGCGCCATCAGGTGCTTGGAGATGCCGGAGGCGACCAGATCGGGGAACTCGGCGACCAGTTCGGCGACCGTCATCGTGCCGCGCTCGGCCAGCAGGTCGAGGATGCGGCGGCGGGTCGGGTCGGCCATCGCCCGGAACAGGTCGTCGCTGCGGTCAGGCACCGCCGCTCGCCACCGCCCCGGCCAGTCGCTGGAGCACCTGGTGCTTGTCGGCGCCCCGCTCGTACGCCTGCTGTGTGCCGGCCCAGTCGGCCTTGCCGATCCCCGCGAAGCCGTCGTGGACCAGGCCGACCCGGGTGCCGGACGCGGTCGGCTCCAGCGTGACCACGAGACGGCTCGGGTGCACCCAGCCCGACTCCTCCTCGAGCCAGGAGAGCACCAGCCGGCCCTCGGGGACGATCTCGAGCACGGTGCCGCTGATCCGGGTGGCGCCGTCGCCGCCCGGCATGCGGTAGGCGCCGCCGACGCGCAGATCGATCTCGAGTTCGGGTGAGAGCCAGCGGCGCAAGCCCTCGGGGGTGGACAGGTGCCGCCACACGGCACTCGGCGGTGCGGGGATCTCCAGGGTGCGAACGACCTCGGGCATGATGTCGACTCCTTACTGTCTGGTAATGCATTACCAGACAGTAAGGAGTCAAGTGCTGAGCTTCTGGCTGACCGCGGCGCCGGCCGGGTGCTGAAGGTCGTTGAAGAGGGCGAGCGCCCGGCGCCAGGAATCGGTGGCCTCGGTCGGGCAGCCCATCGCGCTCAGCGTGTTACCGATCCGGTCGAGGGTGGCGGCGTGCTCGTACACATCGGGCAGTTCCTCGTAGAGCGCGCGGGCCCGCTCGTACTGCTCGAGCGCCGCTTCGAACCGGCGCGCGCGGTGATGGATCAGGCCGAGGCTGTCGCTGGCGGCCGCGATGCCGCTCCGGTCGCCCAGCCGTTCGAACTGTTTCAGGGCGAGCGCGCAGCTCTCGAGGGCCGGCTCGTGACGGCCCAGCACGGCGTTCCACCAGCCGACCTCGTTGAGCGCGACCGCCACCGCCCGCGGCTCGGCCGAATCGCGCGCGGCGGCCAGGGCCCGCTCGGCGCTGGCCAGCGCTTCCGGCACCCGGTCGAGCAGGCCGAGCAACCAGGCCAGCAGCGTGCGCAGCCGATAGGCCCGAGCCGGGTCGGCGACCAGGGGGACGGCCCGCTCGGCCTGGCGCAGCGCCTCGTCGGCGCGTCCCTGCCAGCCCAGCGCGCGGGCGAGCTCGATCAGCGCGTCGGCCACGTCGCCGGTGTCGCCCATCCGTTGCGCGCCGGCCAGCGCGATCAGCTGCGCCTCGTGGTACTCGTGCCAGCGGCCCTGCCGGATCTGGTAGTTGGCCGACATGCGCGGCAGCTGCACCGCGTAGCGGGGGAGGCCGAGCCGCAGCGCGCGTTCGGCCACCGCGGCCAGGTTGAGCGCCTCGGCCCGCAGCCACGCCGTCGCCGCCGCATCGTCCGCCGGCGGGATCACGACGACCCCGGGCACGGGCGGCTCGTGATCGGCGACGTGCGAGTACGGCCCGAGGGTCCGGTCGGCCGCGGCCGCGGTGTGCAGGTAGTGGTCGAACAGGCGGATCGTGGCGGCCGGCTCGTCGTCGTCGACCTCCGCGGCGTACGCCCGCAGCAGCGCGTGAACCGTGAAGCGCCCCGGCGCGGGCGAGCTGACCAGGTGCGCCGCGGCCAGCTCGGCCAGCGGTGGATCGGGCTCGCCGATGAGGCTGGCCGCGGCGGCGACGGTGAAGTCGGGGCCGGGATGGCGGGACAGCAGCCGGAACAGGCGCGCCGCCCGGGCGGGCAGCCGGTGGTACGACCAGGCGAACGTGGCGCGCGGGTCGGTCGAGCCGTCGCCGGTGGCGATCACGTCGAGCCGCCGGCCCTGTTCGCGAAGCTGCGCCACGAGGCCGGCCAGGGGCAGGTCGGGGCGTTCGACGGCCTGCGCGGCCACGATGGCGAGAGCCAGCGGCAGCCCGGCGCAGAGCCGGATCAGCTCGGCCACCACGGCGGGCGGTTCGCCGTCCAGACGCCGCCGGCCGAGCCGGGCCGCCAGCAGGTCGCGGGCGGCTCCGTCGTCGAGCAGCTCCAGGGTGAGGGCGGCGCCGCCCGGGGCGACGGCCAGGCCGTTCAGGCGGGTGCGGCTGGTGACCACGGTCAGGCACGAGTCGGCGCCGGGCAGCAGGGCGCGCACCTGCTCGTCGTCGGCCGGGTTCTCGAGCACGATCAGCAGGCGGCGCCCGGCCGCGAGGCTGCGGAACAGCCCGGCCAGCTCGTCCTCGCCCGCGGGCAGCCGGTCGGGCGGCACCCCCAGCGCGCCCAGGAACCCGCGCAGCACCTCGGCCGGCTTGCGGCGGCGGGGCCGGCGGCGACGGCGTCCCAGCAGGTCGGCGTGCAGTTGCCCGTCCGGATAGCCGGCCACGACCGTGCGGGCCCAGTGAATGGCCAGCGTGCTTTTGCCGACCCCCGCGGTGCCGTAGACGAGAAGGACGGGCGGGCGCGGGCCGGTCGGGTCGGCCAGCTCGGACAGGCGGGCCATTTCCCGCGTACGCCCGGCGAAGTGAGCCGTCACGGCCGGCAGCTGATGCGGCACAGCGGTGTCGTGGCCGTCCCCGCCCGGCGTGCCGAGCAGCGGATCGCGGACCCGGATCCGGTCGGCCAGGGCGCGGGTGGCGGGAGCCGGGGCGAGGCGCTGGGCCAGTCGCTCGTACGCCTCGACGGCCGTGCCGTAGTCGCCGTCGAGGTAGGCGGCGTGCATTTCGAGGCGCACGGCCCGCTCGTCGTCCGGGTTCTCGGCGACCAGGCGTTCGGCGTCGGACCGGGCCGGCCCGACCAGCCCGCACCGCAGCCGGGCCTCGGTACGCCGGACGGCCGCCTCGCGTCGCTCCCGGTCCAGCTGGCGGCGGATCCCGGCTGCCCAGTCGCCGGGCACCCCCGCCAGCGCGCCCGCCGAGCCGTGCCACTCGTCGAGGCCGCGGTCGAGTTCGGCCAGCGCGGCCGCCCAGTCACCCCGGGCGATCAGCTGACGGGCGGCCTCGGTCGCCGACCGGAAGCGGTGCACGTCGACCCGCTCGGGCGGGACGTCGAGCCGGTAGACGCCGCCCTGCCCCTGGCGGGGCAGCGTGAAGCCGTACCGGCGGAGGGCGAGGCGAAGGTCGCCGATGTAGCCGCGCCGGGTCTCCGGGTTGCGCGCCTCGGCGCCCCAGAGCGCGTTGTCGAGAAACGTGCCGGTGACCGGCCGGGCCTGCGCCAGCAGCAGCGCGGCCAGGACGCAGTGCACCTTGGGCAGTTCGGCGTCGCGCCCCAGATGGATGCGGGTGTCGCCGTCGAACAGGCCGACCGGGCCGAGCAACCGGAAATCCATGTCCTCATGTTCCCCGCCGAATTCCCCGTTACCGCAGTCAATGTCTCGACATGGACATCGAGAGCGACGGCAGCCGGATCTTCGTGCGGGTCGACCAGGACGAGGATCTGGTGGCCACCGTGCGGCTCGCGGTCGAGCGGCTCGACCTGCCGGCGGTCGTGGTGGCCTCGGGCGCCGGGCTGGTGCGGTCGGCCGAACTGGGGTCCGCGGCGGGCGGCGGCAGACGCTCCTTCGCGGGCCCGCTCGACCTCAGTTCGCTCTCCGGAAGCGTGCTGCGCCGCCACGGCACGCAGGTGGCCCGGCTCCAGGCCGTCCTCAACGACGCCCGCAACCGTACGGTCGGCGGGCGGCTCCTCGCGGCGCGGTGCCACGGGGTGGTGGGCGTGCTGCTGGGCGCGGTCGATCTATCCATGGACGTCTCGCCGTGAGCGCGCCGTACCTCCCGCCGGCCCTGCGCCTGCTGCGCCGGGGCGAGCCCCTGGAACAGCAGCTGTGCTTCGCCGAGGCATTGTGGACGACTTCCGAGTACGCCCGGAAGGCCGCGAACCTCCTCGAGCTGCCAGGATCGTGGCGGGCCGTCGTCTACGGCGCGCCCGGCAGCGGCAAGTCGACGTTCGCCGCCCTGGCCGCGCAGGGCCTGGCCGAACGCGGAGCCCCGGTCGTGCCGCTGCTGTTCTCGATGAGCTCGCGCCGGCACCCTGCCGACCTGCCCGGCTTCCTGGGCCGCCGTCTCGCCCGCGCCTACCCCGACCTGCGGCGGACACCGGTGGCGGACCTGGTGGACGGCGGCGGGCACCTGTTCATCCTGGACGGGCTCGACGAGATGCCGGCCCGGATGCGGCGCTGGGCCCTGGAGGAGGTCTGCCATCTCTTCGGCCGCGAAGCCCCGGTCATGCTGCTGACCGGCGACGCCGCCCTCGACGACCCGCTGCGCCTCGAGGGCGCGCAGCACATCGGCATCGATCCGGCCGGTCCGGCCGCGGTCGCCGACTACCTGGACGCGCTGGGCCGGCTGGAGCTGCCGAACATCGCGGGCGCCGTCGCCGGTTTCGACCGCCTGGCCCAGGCCGTGCGCACCGACCCGTACGGCCCGCTGGGCGTGCTGCTGTGCCGCCCGCTCGACCTGGCCCTGGCCGTCCAGGCCCTGCGCCGCGGCCTGATGTGGCCCTCCGACCTGATCACCTGCCTGGCCCGTTCCGGCCTGCCGGGCGCCCGCAAGGTGCTGCTCGACCTCGAGATAGCGGGCGCCCTGAACGGCCGCTGGCCCCGCCACCGCACCGCCACCCTGGCCCGCCGCCTGCGCGTCACCGATGTCGGCCCGCGGCCCGGCCGTTTCCTGCGGGCCCTGCACGAGGCCGGCCTGCTCCGCCGCGAGGGCCGCCTCTACGACTTCCGCCACACCGAACTACGCGACCACGCCGCCGCCCTCGCCCTGGGATGAGCTCCTGGTCCGTCGTGCGGAGCCAGCCATCACTCAAATCTGTGAGGCAACGGCAGGAACGATGTCGAATTTCGAACGGCTCGGACGGGCTACCGAATCTCGTCAGCTGAGCTCGTGTTCCACGGGAGTGGTGTTGAGGACCCAGGCGAGCGGCATTGTGGCACGCGCGGTGTAGTGCCCATCGGCGAGCACGTGCATCGTCACGGTCTGTGCCGTGTCCTGGTCGACTACCCAGTACTGGGGGATGCCGGCAGCCGCGTACTCGCCGCGTTTGGTGACTGTGTCGATCCCCTCGGATCCAGGTGAGATGATCTCCACCACCAAGAGGACGTCGTCGACGGGGAGCCAGACGCCGTCGTTCTGCTCTTTGTTCCAAACCACCAGATCGGGGATGCGCCCCCCGACTCCGCCACTGCGCCCCGGGATGCGGATTCCGACGGCTTGGGCGATGCGTTCCGCGGGAATGCCTGCCGCCAGCAGCCATCCCATCAACCGGGTCGCGATGATCGCATGGACATACCCGGGCGGCGGCATGATCGAGAGAGCTCCCTCGGGACTGACCTCGTATCGATGATGCTCGTCCGCGGCCATCATCGCGGTGAGGTCATCGAGCGTCACCACCGGGGGCATGTACCTGCCGACAGCTTCCGCGCTCATGCAGGCATCGTAGCGGTTTTCGCGCTGCCGGCGCCGTGCGGCGCAACTGCCTGTGGACAACTCGGCGATGCGGTCAAGCTCACTGTGAGTATCCCTGCGCGACTCCGTTTTATCGGGGTAGACAGGAGGGTGGCCGGTCAGGGGCATTCGCCGTGATGGTCGTTACAGCGGTTGGCCTTCCGGCGGGGTGGCGCGCTAGCGTGTCGACGTCTCGAAGCCTATGGGATTTATAGGTTTTGCCGGGTCGTCAACCACGCATACCAGGGTGCTACGTGATCGAGATACAGGGGCTCCGGAAGACCTACCGGGCCAAGGGGCGGCGCGACCGGGCGGTCGTGGCCGTCGACGGGGTCGACCTCAGTGTGGCCGAGGGCGACGTGTTCGGCGTGCTCGGGCAGAGCGGCGCGGGCAAGAGCACGCTGCTGCGCTGCGTGAACATGCTGGAGCGGCCCGACGAGGGCACGGTCACCGTCGGCGGGGTCGAGCTGACCGCGCTCAAGCGGCGGCCGCTGCGGCTCGCGCGGCACGGGATCGGGATGATCCATCAGCATTTCGCGCTGCTCTCCTCGCGTACGGTGGCGGGGAATGTCGCTTTCGCGCTCGAGGTCACCGGTGTGCCGCGGAACGAGCGGCGCGAGCGGGTGGCCGAACTGCTGGAGCTGGTGGGGCTCGGCGGGCGCGCGGACGCGTACCCCGGTCAGCTCTCCGGCGGGCAGAAGCAGCGCGTCGGCATCGCCCGGGCGCTGGCCGCGCGGCCCAAGGTGCTGCTCTCCGACGAGGCCACCTCGGCGCTCGACCCGGAGACCACCGATTCGATCCTGCGCCTGCTGCTCGACCTCAACCAGCGCCTCAACCTGACGATCCTGCTGATCACCCACGAGATGACGGTCGTGAAGCGGATCTGCCGGTCGGCCGCCGTCATGCGCGAGGGGCGTTTCGTCGAATCCGGCGCGGTCACCGACCTGCTGCACCGGCCCGGCTCCGAGCTCGCCCGCGGGCTCTTCCCGCTGGATGCTCCCACCTCCCTGGCCGGTCAGGCCGTCGTCGACGTCACCGTCAGCGGCGCGGAGGCTGACGCTCCGCTGCTGGCCGAGGTCGCCCGGCGCTTCGAGATCGACGTACGGATCCTGGCCGGTTCGGTCGAACAGCTGGCCGCCACCCGCGCCGGTCGGTTCCGGCTCGCCCTGCCCGCCGGCGACGACGCGCCGGTGGCGTTCCTGCGTGAGCGCGGCGCCCAGGTCAGCCCGGCCGTGGCCGAGCCGGACGCGCGGCCCGTCGACCGGCCCGAGCCCGACGAGACCGTCGTCCCGACCACTCGGCCCGACATCCAGGGACCCGACATTCAGGGAGCAGCGTCGTGACCACCTCCGAACTGACCGAGCTGCTCGCGGTCGGTCTGCGGGAGACCGCCTGGATGGTGTTCGTCTCCACCGTGCTCACCGCGGTCGGTGGACTGCTGCTCGGCATCCTGCTCGTGCTCACCGCGCCCGGCGGCATGCTCTCCGCGCCCGCGGTGTCGTCCGTCCTCGGGTTCGTCGTGAACGTCGCCCGCTCGCTGCCGTTCATCATCCTGCTGGTGGCGGTCATCCCGTTCACCCGGGCCGTGGTCGGCACGACGATCGGCACCGACGCCGCGATCGTGCCGCTGACCATCGGCGCCATCCCGTTCTTCGCGCGCATCGTCGAGGCCGCCCTGCGCGAGGTGCCGCCCGACGTCGTCGCCGCGGCCACCGCGATGGGCGCCACCCGCCGCCAGATCGTCGGCAAGGTGCTGCTGCGCGAGGCCCGCCCCGGGCTCGTCGCCGGCCTGACCATCACCGTGATCGCGCTGGTCGGCTACTCGGCCATGGCCGGCGTGGTCGGCGGCGGCGGACTCGGCGACCTGGCCATCCGGTACGGCTACCAGCGCTTCGACACGCAGGTGATGGTGGCCACCGTCGTCGTCCTCATCGTCTTCGTGCAACTCGTCCAGATGGCGGGCGACCTCCTCGTCCGCCGCTTGTCCCACCGATAGAAGACCGCTTGTCCCACCGATAGAAGACCGCTTGTCCCACCGATAGAAGAAAGGTTGTTGAAGAGAATGCGCCGCACCCTCGCTGCCGTCCTCACCTCCGCGACGCTCCTGCTGGGGCTGGCCGCCTGCGGCTCTTCCTCCGACGAGGGCTCCTCGAGCGACGACACCCTCAAGGTCGGGGTCAGCCCGGTCCCGCACGGCGAGATCCTCCAGCACATCTCCGACAACCTCGCGTCGGCCGAGGGGCTGAAGCTCGACATCGTCGAGTTCAACGACTACATCCAGCCCAACGTGGCGCTGCAGGAGAAGCAGCTCGACGCCAACTACTTCCAGCACATCCCGTACCTGGAGGAGGAGGTCGCGTCGAAGGGCTACAAGTTCACCGCGCTCAAGCCGGTGCACATCGAGCCGCTCGGCGTCTACTCCAAGACCGTGAAGAACATCGCGGACGTGCCGGCCGGCGGCGTGGTGGGCATTCCGAACGACCCGTCGAACTCGGGCCGCGCGCTCAACCTGCTCGCCGCCAACGGCCTGCTGACCCTCAAGGACGGCGTGGGCGTCAAGGCCACCGAGAAGGACATCACCGCCAACCCGAAGAACCTGGAGTTCAAGGCGCTCGAGGCGGCCCAGCTACCGCGCAGCCTCGAGGACACGGCGATCTCGGTGATCAACGGCAACTACGCGATCGAGACCGGCCTCAAGCCGGCCACCGATTCGCTGGCGCTGGAGAAGGGCGAGGACAACCCGTACGCGAACCTGCTAGTCGTCCGCACGGGCGAGGAGACCGACGCGCGGGTCGTGAAGCTCGAGAAGCTGCTGCACTCGGCCGAGGTCAAGAAGTTCATCGACGACAAGTACCAGGGCTCGGTGCTCGCCGCCTTCTGATCTACCTGCTCGGCGGCGCCGCGATATGACCTGAACGGTATGAGCGGCGCCGCCTCGGCATGGGTGAGGCTGAGCACTGTGGACCTGGCTCGACTCTGCGCAGCGCTGCTCACCGCCGGACTGATCGTCGTTCCCTCGTCCGCGGCTTCCGCGGCTTCCGCGCCGGAACCTTCCTCGACCCGCGACTTCGGCAACGGACCTGAGCGCAACGAGGTCGCTGCCCTCGCGGAGCCGCCGATTTCTCTGCTGTCGGCATCCGCGACCACGAGGTGGAAGCCGTCGAGGCAGGGCTATCCGCGGCAGCACCGGCTGCCACTGCCGCCGGTGAACGCGGAGGACCGGTCGATCAAGCTGGGCCTCATCCCGTACCACGGAATCGCGCCCAAGCTGAATGCGCTGCAGGCGGCCTCGAAGCGGGTGTCGGCCGAAGTGGTCGGGCACTCGGCGCTGGGCCGCGACCTCTACCTGGCCACGGTGACCGCGCCCGAGACGGCCGCCGAAGCCGCCCGGCAGGACCGCTGGCGGGAGCTGATCGAGGACGACCCGCGCGCGGCGGCCCGGGACAAGAGGCTGGCGCGCGAGTACAAGACGCCGGTCTGGATCAACGGGAACATCCACGGAGACGAGTGGGAGGGCACCGACGGGGCGCTGCGCGTCATCGAGCGCCTCGCCACGGCCACCGACCCCGCCACGGCCGCGTTCCTCCGTCGTACGCGGCTGTATGTGACCGTCACCAACAACCCCGACGGGCGGATCGCGGGCACCCGCGCCAACGGCGCCGGCTTCGACATCAACCGGGACCACGCGACGAGCTCGCAGCCCGAGTCGCGGGCCGTGCGGGACGTGCTGCTCGCGACGCAGCCGCTGGTGATGCTGGACGAGCACGGCTACACCGGCACGACGCTGATCGAGCCGGCGACGCCGCCGCACGGGCAGAACTACGAGTACGACCTGTACATCAAGCACGCCCTGCCGAACGCGCTCGGCATGGAGGCGGCCGTCCAGCGGCTCGGCCACGCGGAGACCCGGAGCGTCGACATCCCGTTCCGCGACTACGCCCCGGGTGACTGGGACGACTGGCCGCCGATCTTCACCCCGATGTACGCGATGTATCACGGCGCGATCGGGCACACCGTCGAGATCCCGCTGCGCGTGAACCGCGGCGACTACACGTCGTTACCGGTCGCCGAACTGCAGCGACGCTCCGCCATCAACACCGAGGTGGTCGACGCGACGATCTCGGCCACCCTGTCGTACGCCGACACGAACCGTGCCTCGCTGCTGGCCGGCCAGATCGAGCAGTTCCGGCGGGGCTGGGCCGGCGCGCCGTCGCCGGTCATCCCCGACGGTTTCGTTCCCGGCTTCGGCCCCGAGGACCGCTATGCGACGACCTTCCCCCGCGCGTACGTCGTTCCGGCCGGCACTCCGGCCGCCGCCCGCCTCGTGGACCTGCTGGTCGACCACGACGTGCGGGTGAAGCGGGCGTTGCGCGGCTTCACCCTGAACGGCAAGCGGTACGCCGCCGGCACGTACCTGATCGACATGCACCAGCCCAAGCGCGGCCTGGCCAACGTCATGCTCGAGGCGGGCCGCGACATCTCGGACCTGGTGCCGCAGATGTACGACATCTCCGGCTGGAGCCACCGCCTGCTCTGGGGCGCCCCCGTCGACATCAGCCGCTTCGCCGCGCCCCGGGTCGCTTCCGTGCCGGTGTCGGCCGCCACCGGCACCGGCACGGTCACCGCCGCTCGGGGTCAGGATCTCGCCCTCACCCTGAGCGACGGCTCCGACGTGCGAGCCGTGAACGCCCTGCTCGACCGGAACATCAAGCTGACGCGGACCGGGGCGGCCACGGTCGTGGTTCCGGCCTCGGCGCGGCGCCAGGCCGAGGAGGTGGCCGACCTTTACGGCGTACGCTTCGAGACCGCCCGCCGTGCCCCGGCCGGCGCCCCCTTCACCAAGCCGGCCTTGGCCGCCGCGGTCGCCGCCGACGAGCTGTTCGTCCTGCGGGACCTGGGGTTCGACGTGCAGCCGGTCTCAACCGCCCTGCTCAACGGCGGCGCCCCGCTCGCCGGGGTCGACACGCTGATCGTCTCGTCGGGTCTCAGCTACACCCAGCTGAACGCCACCGGCAAGGCCACGGTCGACGCCTTCCTGGCCGCGGGCGGCGGCGTGGTGACCAGAGGCGCCACCGGAGCCGCCTTCAACACCGCAGCGGCCCTGCTGCCCGCCACCGCAGTCACCGGCCGCGGCGACGCGAACGGCGTCGTAGCCGTCGACAACCCGGGCCCGGTGGTCGGCGCCGGCTCCCTGCCGAACTCCTTCGTCTACTCGCCGCTCTGGTTCACCGGCACCGGCTTCACCGTCGAACAGCGCTACGCGGCCACGGACCCCCTGGTCGCCGGCCATTGGCAGCCGACGTCGCCCGGCGTCGCCGGCCCCGACCAGGCCGCGGGCCAGGCATCGGTGGTCTCCGGCACGACCGCCGCCGGCAGCCGGGCCGTCCTGTTCGGCACCGAACCCCTGTTCCGCGCCCACCCCAAGGGCCTGTACGCCCAGTTCGCCCGCGCCCTGTTCTGGACGTCGGCCTGACGCCTCAGGCGCCGAGCTGCTCGACAAGCGGACCGAAGACGTTCGGGTTGGCGCTGGTCAGGTCGGCCACGACGAATTGCGCTTCGGCTGAGCGTCCGTCGTCAGCGGTTGCACTGCCGTGAAGGGTGCGCTCAGCACACCCACTGCTGTCCGGACCTGATAGCGGCTGCGTCCCCGCTTCAGGACGGTGCCGGTGAGGCCGTGGTATTTGCCGGAGCCGGTCAGGCGGACCTGTTCGCCGACCCGGACCGGCGTTGCTGCCTGCGGCGCGGGTTGCCGCAGCAGGCGGGCCAGTTCGCTTTCGTAGCGAGGGTGCATCGGCGCCGGACGGCCGCTGCGGGTCCAGGTGTAGCGGGCGGCCAGGTCGAAGCCGGGGGAACAGTTCGGGCAGGAGCGGACCCGGATGGGTTGCCGGTGGGCCGTCACCCGGTGGCCGGCCGGGCAGCTTCCCTCCCAGGCCCCCTCAACCCTGGGCGCGTCCGCGGGTATGCACCGTGTCGGTGAACAGCCGAGGCGCTTCGCGGTAGCGCGCCACACCCGGTCGTGGCCGTGGCCCGGGCCGGTCAGCGCGTGCGCGATCTCGTGCAGGATCGTGTCGGTCACCTGCTCGACGGAGTGCAGGGCGGTCAGGACGCGGGAGAGGCCGATCTGCTTCCGGTCGTAGCGGCACACCCCGGCCCGGGTGCGGGCGTTGTCGAGGAGCAGGCGCCAGCCGGTGAGACCGTGCTTGTTCATCAGGTCGGTGGCGAGTTCCCTCGCTTCGGCCACGTCCACGTCCGTTGCTCCAGTTTCACGGTTCAGTGCAGCATGCCCGCTGCGTAGAGCAGTTGACCGAAGTCGGCCACACACTCGCCGGTCCAGATTACCGAGCCGGCGGCGACGGCGACCGGCACGGCGACCAGCGTCAGCAGGCGGGCGGCGTAGCGCGGCGCGAGCAGCGACGCCACCCGGCGGGGGACCACACCGGCGCCGCGCAGGTCGCGGCGGCCGGGAGCCATCGACAGGCCGAGCCGGGCCCCCGAGGCGCTCAGGGCGGCGGCGCCGATCGCTCGGGCCACCACGCGGCGGTCGCCGAGTTGTTCGGCCGCGCGCTCGTCGGCGGCCCGCTCGACCAGGAAGTCGATGCGCCTGGTCAGTCCCCAGAAGACCGGATGCACGGCCGCGGCCAGCCGCGCGAACAGCACCAGGGCGTGGTGCCGGGAGTCGAGGTGGGCCCGCTCGTGGGCCAGCAGAGCACCGTACTGCTGGTCGTCGAGGACGGACCGCATGCCGGTGGTCACCACGACCCGGCCGGGCGGGCCGGGCACGGCGAACGCTTCCACCCGCGCGTCGTCGATCATCGTGACCCGGTCGGCGTCGACGGGCAGGCCCCGGAACCCGCGGGTGACGTTCATCTCGCGGCGGTGCAGCCGCCAGACGCCGGCCAGGCCGGCGACGGCGGCCACGAGCAGCGACGCCGACAGGGGGGACACCCAGGGCTCGCGTTCGGTGTCGGCTCGTACGACCGCGTCCGAGTAACCCAGCCAGAGCCCGACCGCGTGCACCTCGGCCACGGCCTTGAGCGCGAAGGCGCCCAGGCTGACCAGGCAGGCGGCCGAGGCGGTGACGATCGAGAGGACCAGGACGGTGACCGCAGCCTCCGGGCGCAGCCGGTCGGCCAGCCACCGGACCGCCAGGGCCACCAGCACCGGACAAACCATGACGGAGACCACGAAGTGGTCGAACATGTCCCCTCCCTCACGCGGAGCACCCCAGTCTCACACCCCGCGCGGTGGACCTGAAGCGTGCTTGAAGTCATAGGGTCGACGCCATGGGGGTCATCCAAGGTCATGTGCGCGTCTTCTACCAACTGCTGGTCAACACCCTGCTCGTGTCGGTCACCAACTTCACGGTCTGGTTCGCGATCACGTTCTACACGTACATCGAGACCCGCTCGGTCTTCGCCACCGGCGTCATCTCGGGCATCTTCCTGGTCCTCACGGCGCTGACCGGCATCTGGTTCGGCAGCCTGGTCGACCACCGCCCCAAGAAGCTGATGATGCAGATCTCGGCCGGGGTGTCCCTGACGTTGTACGTGGTGGCGCTTGCCCTCTACCAGGTGACCCCGCGCGAGGAGTTCCGGGACCCGGCGAGCGTGACCCTCTGGATCCTGATCGTGCTGCTCATGGTCGGGGTCATCGCGGGCAACATCCGTACGATCGCCCTGCCCACGATGGTGACGGCGCTCATCGAGGAGGACACGCGGGACCGCGCGAACGGCCTGGTCGGCACCGCCTCCGGGGTGTCGTTCCTGGTCACCTCCGTGATCAGCGGCCTCCTGGTGGCGCTGGGCGGCATGTTCTGGGTGCTGGTGGTGGCCCTGGTCGTGCTCGGCCTGTCGATCGTGCACCTGGGTCTCGTACGGGTCCCGACCGGCCTGACCGAGCCCGCCGCAGCCCCCGCCCAGCCCGCGAGCGTCACCGCGGCTACCGGCGAGCCCGTCCCCGGCTCGAAGTCGGAGACTCCCGTCAGCAAGATCGACCTGCGCGGCACGATGCGGGTGATCGCCCAGGTGCCCGGCCTGACCGCGCTGATCATCTTCTCGGCCTTCAACAACCTGCTCGGCGGCATCTTCATGGCGCTGCTCGACGCGTACGGCCTGTCGATGATGTCGGTGCAGGGCTGGGGCCTGCTGTGGGGCGTCCTGAGCACAGGGTTCATCGTCGGCGGCCTGCTGATCGCGCGGACCGGCCTGGGCCGCAACCCGGTCCGACTGCTCCTGCTCATCAACGTCGTCTGCTGGACGGTGACCCTGCTCTTCCCCCTGCGCGACTCGGTCATCTGGCTGACCGTCGGCCTGTACGTGTACATGCTGGTGGTGCCGTACGCCGAAGCCGCCGAACAGACGATCCTGCAGAAGGTCGTTCCCTACGAGCGTCAGGGCCGCGTGTTCGGCTTCGCTCAGAGCGTCGAACAGGCGGCGTCTCCCTTGACGGCGTTCCTGATCGCCCCGGTCGCCCAGTTCGTCTTCATCCCGTACATGACCGACGGCGCCGGGGCCCGCCTGATCGGCGACTGGTTCGGCACCGGCCCCGCCCGCGGCCTGGCCCTGGTCTTCGTCCTCACCGGAATAGCCGGTCTGATCGCCACCGTCATCGCCCTGCGAAGCCGCCCCTACCGCCGCCTGAGCAAGCGCTATACACAGACCCCGGACACCGTTGCCGTCAGCGGCTGACACATGTGGCAGCCGCCTGGTCCTAGGCCTGAGCGATGCCGCGCAGCAGGTTGCGTAGCAGGGCATCGACGAAATGCAGCGTCAGGGGCTCGGCCGGCATCAGCAGCCGGTGGTAGCAGGCGCCCCAGAGCTGATCGATGATCACCTCGAGGTCGACGTCGGGGGCGATCTGGCCGGCCCGCTGGGCCCGGCGCAGGCGTTCCACGGCCAGGGTGCGGCGCGGGACGGTGTACTGCTCGGCCAGCACGGCGGCCAGGTCGGGGTCGTGCTGGGCGGCGCCGACCAGGGCGGCGATCACCGGACCGCCGCGGTCGGCGGTCAGCAGGCGTACGAAGGAATGCAGTTGACTTCGCAGGTCGCGCTCGATGTCGCCGGTGTCCTCGAAGGCCAGCCGGTGCTCGACGGCTGCCGAGTAAGCCTCGAAGGCCAGCGCGCCGGGGGAGGGCCACCACTTGTACAGGGTCATCTTGCTGACGCCGGCCCGCTGCGCGATCTTGTCGAAGGTCAGCCCGGCCAGGCCGCTCTCGAACAGCATCTCGCCGGCCGCGGCCAGGGCGGCGGCGCGGACGGCCTCGGCGGGACGACGGCCGCGGCCGCGCCGGAGCCCGTTCTGCAGGTCACTCACCCTTGCAGTATATGGACAAGGCGTCTACTTTTAAATGGACAGCTTGTCTACAAGATGTGAGGAATGGTCACTATGAGCAGGGTTGCGATCGTCACCGGCGGTTCGGGCGGCATCGGCCGGGCGGTGGCCGAGCGTCTCGCGGCCGACGGTCTGGCCGTGGTCGTGCACTACGCGGCCAACCAGGCGGCCGCCGAGGAGGTCGTCGCCAAGATCACGGCAGACGGCGGCCAGGCTTTCGCGTACGGCGGTGACGTGGCCGACGAGCAGGCCATGACCTCGATGTTCGACGCAACCGAGGAGCGCTTCGGCGGTGTCGACGTGGTCGTCAACCCGGCCGGCATCATGCTGCTGGCCCCGGTGACCGAGATGAAGCTCGACGACTTCGACCGCATGATGCGCACCAACATCCGCGGCACGTTCGTGGTCTCGCAGCTGGCCGCGCGCCGGCTGCGCAGCGGGGGCGCGCTCGTCAACGTCTCGACCTCGGTGGTCCGGTTGCAGCAGCCGACGTACGCGGCGTACGCGGCCACCAAGGGCGCCGTCGAGGCGATGACGCTGATCCTGGCCCGCGAGCTGCGTGGCCGCGACATCACCGTCAACGCCGTGGCGCCCGGGCCGACCGAGACGCCGCTCTTCCTCGACGGCAAGCCGCAGGAGCTGATCGACCGGGTGGCCGCGGCCAACCCGTTCGGGCGCCTCGGCACGCCGGACGACATCGCCCGCAGCGTCTCGTTCCTGGCCGGCCCGGACGGCCGCTGGATCAACGGCCAGACCCTGTACGCCAACGGAGGCGCCGCCTGACCCAGCCCGACCCGGCAGCCGGCTCCGGCTGCGATTCGGCTCGGGCGTGCCCGCGGTTGCCACCCTGTTCCGGCTGCGGCTGCGGCTGCCGCCCGGCTGTGGCTGCGGCCACCCTGTTCCGGCTGTGGCTGCGGCCACCCTGTTCCGGCTGTGGCTGCGGCTGCCGCCCGGCTGTGGCTGTGGCTGCCGCCCCGCTTGCGGCTGCGGCTCGGCTTGATTCGGCTCGGGGCGGGCTCGCGGCTCCGATCAGGCGAACAGCTTCAGATCCACGGCGGCGGCGAGCGCCTCCATTCCGGCGTCGTTCGGGTGGAGGTGGTCGCCGGTGTCGTAGCGGCTGTTGTAGCGGGTCGGGGCGTCCGGGTTGTGCGTGGCCGTGTCGAAGTCGATCACCGCGTCGCAGCCGCTGCCGTCGGCCTTGATGAAGTCGTTCACCGCGTCCCGCCCGGCCTCGCCCTCGGCGTTCCAGTAGCCCGCGCCCTCGTACGGCGTGAGCGTCGCGCAGAAGATCTTGATGCCCGCGTCGTGGCTGCGCTGGATCAGCTGCTGCATGGCGGCGATCAGCTCGTCGCCGCTGGGCGGGTTGTCGCCGCCGAGGTCGTTGATCGCGGCATCCGAGACGATGACCCACTTGACCCCGGTCTGACCGAGAACGTCCCGGTCGAAGCGGTCGACGGCGCTCTGCCCGGCGCCGTCCCCGAGGAGCATGTTGCCGCTGATCCCGGCGTTGAGCACGCCGACCGGCTGACCCGCCGTGACCAGCCGCCGGGCCAGCTGGTCGGGCCAGCGCCGGTTCTCGTTGAAGGTCGAGTCGAAGCCGTCGGTGATCGAGGCGCCGAGCGTGACGACCGCGCCCGCCGCGTCGGGGTTCTGCACGTCGACGCCGGCCAGGAACGCGTAGTTGTCGAACGTCTGGACGCCGCTCAGCGAGCCCTTGGTGCTCTGGTTGCCCGCGACGACGTAGTTGTTCCGGTTGGCGAACGTGTGCTGGGTGACCGAGCCGATGCGCTCGGGGACGTAGGCGCTCACCGCAACGTCGCCGCCGGCCGGCAGGGTGAACTGGACCGGGTCGCTGACCTTGGTCTGGCCGGCCTCGATGGTCACCGAGTCGCCGCCGTCGAAGGTCACGTGCGCGTTGGTGTTCGCGTCGACCGTGCTGGTGCGCAGGTGGTTGGCGAGGTAGACGGCGCTGACGGTCAGCGGGTCGCTGCCGAACTCGTTCGAGAGCCTGATGCGTACGGTGTCACCGCCGACACTCGTGCGGACCACCTGGCGCACGGTCTGCTGCTCGAAACCGCGCCCGCCGTTCTGGACGGCCACCGCCCAGGTGCCCGTCCACGGCGTCTCGCCCGGCGTCGCGGACTGGCTGGGCTGGGTGTTCGTGCCGGGTGTGGGGCTGGTGCCGGCTGTCTCTCGCGACGAGTCGCGCCGTACGAACACGACCGCTGCCACCACGAGGACCACGAGGGCTGCCGAGATCGCTAGCGTCGTCTTCCTGGTCCATTTCACCGCGACCACGGTACTGGGTGCGATCACCCCTTCCCGTTACCGGTGAGCTGGGAGATTCCTGACAGTACGGTGTACGCGTGACGCGGATCTCAGGCGCTTGTGCGGCATGCTGGCGGGGTGACCGATCTGCGTGTGCTGCGCGGCGGCGAGTCGTCGCCCACCTACCTGTTGCTGCACGGCCTCGGGGCGACCGCCGACGTCTGGCACGGCCTGACCGGGCTGCTCGGGGACGCGTCCTGGGAGGCTCCAGACCTGCCGGGGCACGGGGGATCGTCGTCGCTGCCGTCGTACTCGTTCGCGGGCGTCGCCGCTGCGGTGTCGAGCCTGATCGACCCGCGCGGGACGGTGATCGTAGGGCATTCCTTCGGCGGCGTGGTCGGACTGCACCTCGCCGGGCGCCCCGGGGTGCTCGCAGTGGCGGGGCTGGGCATCAAGTCGGCCTGGTCGGACGAGGAACTGGCCAAGGCGGCGGCGATGGCGCAGCGTCCGGCGCCTGCCTACGCGACCCGGGCCGAGGCGGCGCAGCGGCACCTTCGGGTGGCCGGGCTCGAGGGCCTGATGTTCGAGGCGCCCGACGCGGCGGTCGTCGAGACGGGCGACGGCTGGCGGCCGGCCTTCGACCAGCGGGCCTTCGGGATCGGCGATCCGCAGGTGGAGGCGCTGGTGGCGGCGTCGCCAGTGCCGGTCGTGCTCGCGCGGGGCGAACACGACCGGATGGTGCCGGCTTCGAGCGCGCCCGTGGCGCTGCCCGGACTGGGTCACAACGCCCACGTCGAAGATCCGGGCGCGTTGCTCGCCCTGCTCAGTACGCCGCCGCTCAGGCCGCCTGTCTGACGCCGATCACCGGGTCGCCGGGTGGCTGCTCAGCCGTGCGGCCGGTCGCCGGGTGGCTGCTCAGCCGTGCGGCCGGTCGCCGGGTGGCTGCTCAGCCGTGCGGCCGGTCGCCGCGTCGCTGCTCAGCCGTGCGGCTTGATGCCGATCACCGCGCCGTTCGCTCCGGGGGCGTCGAAATGCACGGTGTGGATGCCGGTGAAGCCGGCGGCGGCCAGCCACGCGGCGTACTCGGCGTCGGAGTAGTTGCGGCCGCCCTCGGTCTCGATCAGCATGTTCATGCCCATGAGGGCGGCTGCGGCGGGGCCCGTACGGTCGGCGTTGAGCAGCAACTCCGAGATCACGACGCGGCCGCCGGGCGGCAGGGCCTCGTACGCGTGGGAAAGAAGCCGCTGATTGGTCGGCTCGTCCCAGTCGTGCAGGATCATGCTGAAGAGCACGACGTCATGTCCGCCGGGCAGGCCGTCGCCGGTGAGGAAGTCGCCGGCCGTGGTGGCGATGCGGTCGCCGAGTCCCGCGTCGGCGACGTTGCCGGCGGCGATCTCGCAGACGTGGGGCAGGTCGAAAACGGTGGCGCTGAGGCCGGGCAGCGAACGGCACAGTTCGATCGCGTACGCCCCCGAGCCGCCGCCCACGTCGAGCAGCCGGGTGCTGCCGCTGAGGTCGACGTGCCGGCCGAGTGACTTGGCGGTGAAGATCGACGTCGAGTACATCGCGCCCCAGAAGCTCTGCAGCATCTGCGGGTCGGCCGTGTCGAACATGGACTCCTGCGTGGCCGGATCCCAGGTGAGCGGCCGATCGGTGCGGAGGGCCTCGCCGACCCGGTGCCAGGGCAGATAGGTGCGCTCGTCGCAGTAGGTGACCTGTCCGCCGAAGTAGTACGGCTTGCCCTTGACCAGGAACTCCTCGGCCAATTCGGTGTTGCGGTAGCCGTCGCCGTGCCGCTCCAGCAGCCCGAGCGACGCGCACGCCGTGAGCAGCAGATCGGCCGGCCTGTCCGGCAGCCCCAGCTCCCCTTCGGCCGCGGCGACCGTGATCGTCCGCCCGCCGGACAGCTTGGTGAAGAGCTCGAGCTCCACCGCCGCGGCGAACGTCTTGAAACTCCAGAACCCGGTGACCAGCCCCATTAGAGGCGTCGGTGTCGGCATGCTCATGGATCGATGATCATACCTGCAACTTCTGCAAGGCCCGTTGAGTCGAACTGCCGCCATGCGCGTCCGGAGTGTGCCGTGAGTGGCCGCCGGCTCGAATCCTGCGGACGCTGCAGGAGTCCGGCGAACCGCTGAGCATCGGCGAGATCGCCCGCCGCGTGAGCGTGCTTCGAGCCCGAGGCCGGCCACGGCGAGATCTCGTTGCGCAACTGCCCGTTCCTCGACGTGGTCGAACCGCACAACCGGGTCACCTGCGGGCTGCATCTCGGCTTCATGCAGGGCGCGGTCGAGCGGGCCGGGGCCGTGCTCGAGGTCCCGAGCTGATCCCGTTCGCCTCACCGTACCGGTGCCAGGTGACCTACCGGCCTTCTTCGGGCTGGCGCTTTTCCTCGTACGGCCCGGTCTGGCAGATGGTCGCGTCGTCCAGGTCGGCCGCGCCACCGCCCTTTGGCCGCCGTTCGGGCTCCTTCGCGATGTTGCTGCGCGTCAGTGCCGGCGCGAGTGGACGTTCACGTCCTGAGCGCTCATTGTCAGCGGTGGTCAGGGAGAGTGTCCGATCCGCCGAGCAATTGATCGATGATCTTAATCGGTTCCCGGCGTCCTCCGGGCGTGGTTAGTCTGGCCGACTTCCCTATTTCCGGAGGTACGCCATGCCCGACTACCCGCCCGAGGTCAGGAACCGTTTCGTCGGCGACAGCAAGCCCGGTCTCGTGAGCGAGACGCCCAAGCGCTGGTTGTCGCCGGTGGACATCGAGGACTACGACCCGGCCTGGGTCGACCGGTATGCCGAGGTCCGCGACGGGATCGAGTTGGCTCTGGGCTCCCGGGTGCTGGCGATCGAACATGTCGGGTCGACGTCGGTGCCCGGCCTGCCCGCCAAGCCGGTCATCGACGTGGACCTGCTGGTGCACGACTCGGCCGCCGAGGCCCTCTACGTGCCCGCGCTGGAACCACTCGGCTACCGGCTACTGCTACGAGAGCCCTGGTGGCACGGCCACCGCATGCTGATCGGCGGCGACGAAGACATCCCACCTGCACGTGTGGCCACACGACGCCGCCGAGCCGATCCGTCACCGCCTCTTCCGCGACTGGCTACGCGCCCATCCCGGAGACCGGGACCTTTACGCCGACACCAAGCGCCGCCTGGCCGAAGAGCAGTCCCCGGACTACACGATGGCCAAGAGCGACGTCATCGATCAGATCTTCGCCCGCATCTTCGCCGCTTGATCCAGATCCCGCCCACCCAACGCTGCCGTCTTCCCTCAACCGTTGAGGAAAGACGGCAGCGTGCCGCATTGTCCGCGGCCTGGTCGAGGACGGCCTTACGACCGGCTTGCTGCTGGCATTGGCGGTCAGGCCTCGGCTACGACCAGGTACAAGGTGAAGCCGGCGATGAGCGGACCGGTCTCGAGCCTCTTCAGCCAAGCCTGCGCTGCCGCCGGAGCGATGTCGCCGTTGTCCACAGCCCGGACCGAGTTTCGTTCCAGGCCGAGGATGTGGCTGGCTGTGGAGAAGTCGCGGAACAGGATGGGGACGGGCTCGACCGTCCGGATGTGGAAACCCGCGCCGGTGCACAGACGCGCGAGTTCGCGGCCGATGGTCGGATTGCGCACGCGGCGACCGTTGAAGCGGGCGAAGGCGCGGCTGGTTTCCACGTCCTCGTCGGCGACGGCGAGGGTGTCCCAGTCGGGTTCTGCCATGGCGAACAGGCCGCCCGGGCGCAGCGCTCGCCGGGCTTGCGCAACCGCTGCCTGTGGATCGTCAACATGTTGAATGACGCGGTCGACCTTGATGCAGTCAACACTGTTGTCGGCCAGCGGCAGCGCGTGCAGATCCCCTTGACGGATGTCAGCGCCCGGGTGCCTTCGCCGCGCCTCGTCGACCATCCCGGGATCCCGGTCGACGCCGATCACCCGTCCGTCGTCACCTACCGCCTCCACCAGCGCCCCGAGGTCCGTACCGGGCCCGCAGCCGATATCCACAGCGGTCTGCCCAGGCCTGATTCCCAGTAACTCGAGCAGCCGCCGCTTGTACGACATCCCCACGTCGGTGGCCGCTGCGACATCCATGTACGCGATCTGGTCGGTCATCCACAGACCTCATCAGCTTTCCGGCGTCGTTTGGTGTCGATTCTGTGGAGGAACCGCGAAGCCTTCGACTCCGGCAGCGCCTGCATCCCGGTTGGCGACAACGCCGCGCCTGTCGAGCCTCGGTGTTGCCGTGGCATCGCGGCCGTGCGCGCGGTGCCGATGCTGATCCCGGCATGCCGCCTACAGCGTCAAGGCCACCTTTCCGGCTATCTGACCCGTGGCCAGGCTGTGCATGGCGCTGCTCGCCTCTTCCAGGGGATAGGTGCGTTGCAACGGTGATCGGATCGAGGTCAGCGCGGCCAGGTCGTCGCGCTTGGCGATCACGATGGGGGCGCGCAACGTCTGCTTCACGAACGGAGAGATGGACAACGCCTTCACGTTCCGCTCCAGCCCGCCGAAGAACCGGCCACCCTGCTCACCGCCCGCGATGCTCAGGACGCCACGCGGCTTGAGCAGGCCGCGCAGCTGCGACAGGGCCCGGTTTCCGGCGATGTCCACGATGAGGTCGTAGGAGCCCGTCAACGGTTCCCGCGTGTAGTCGATGACGCGGTCGGCGCCGAAGCCGCGGACGGCCTCGACCTTGCCCGTGCTGCACACCGCGGTCACCACGTCGCCGTTCGCCTTGGCCAGCAGAACCGCGAACGACCCCACCCCACCGCCGGCGCCGATCACCAGAACCTCGCGCCCGGAACCGGCCGACGCTGTTCCGCCGACTGCCCGAGAGTCGATTCCCCGGTCTTCAGCTCCGGACGAGGACGAGTCGTGATCGTTGGCGCCGGGCGGGGTCGAGCCGGGCTGCTGGGGCGCGGAAAACGCCGAACCGAGGCCATCAACTGTGGATGACGGTGAGCCGGGAGCGGGGGCTGTGGGTAACAACAGCATGTGCAGGGCGGTTGCGCCTGACGTGGGGATCACGGCGGCCTGGGGGAACGTCAGGTGGGGTGGTTTGTGCAGCAGGCGGTGGGGCCTGGCCCGGGCGTACTCGGCCCAGCTGCTCGACCCCTCGCCGAAGACCTCGTCGCCCGGCTCGAAGTCGGTGACCTCGGCGCCTACGGCTTCCACTACTCCGGCCAGGTCGAGGCCGGGGATGCGGTTGCGAGGGCGGCGCAGGCCGAAGCCGAGGCGGGCGATGTGCGGCAGGCCGGTCATCGCGTGCCAGGCGCCGCGGTCTACGCCGGCGGCGTGGACGCGTACCAGAACCTCGTTGGGTTTGATCGTGGGTTTCGGCACGTCGGCCAGGTGCAGGACGTCGGCGTCGCCGTAGATGTCGCGGACTATGGCTCTCATGATGGCTCCTCCGCCGGGTATTGAAAGACGTCGTCCAGGCCGACTCCGAAGACCCGCGCGATGCGGAACGCCGTCTCCAGCGACGGCGAGTAACGGCCCTGCTCGATGGCGATCACGGTCTGACGGGTGACGCCGATGCGCTCGGCCAGGTCGGCCTGTGTCATCTCACCCGCGGCGAAGCGCAATGCCCGGATCTCATTGGTGATGCTGGTCGGCTTCACCATGGGTGGAAGCCCCGGCGGTAGGCGAAGATCTTGGCGGTGGAGCCGAGGATCGCGGAGAGTACGAACGCCAGATAGATGACGTTGGCGATCCAGAAGTAGCGGGCCTCGAACAGTGCCAGCAGCATCGCCGCCACCGCGCCCGCAACCACCAGCGACTGGCCGATGTGGTCGCCGAAACGTCCGATCTCCCGGTCGCGCTGGTCGGATTCATGCCCGCGCCCGAACGAGATGTCGACCGCGATGTTCGCGGCGATGGCCCCACCGACCGTCCACAGCAGCGCCGGCACGTAGGCCGCCCCGCTCAGCAGCACGAAAAGGTAGACCACGTAGGCGATCAGGCTGGTCACGGCCAGGCTCCAGGCCCGCCGCTCCTCACTAGTCATGCTTTCAAGGTAAAGAAAGACCGACACGTGGTCAAAGTTTCTTTACATGATTCTCAGCCGCGCCTCAGCTTCACGAGTGGCACGACACGGCACGGCGAAGCTGAGGGTGCGAGGTGAGTGGGCGCGGCCGATTGGTTGCGGGGCCCGCGCAAGCCCGGCCGCCCCACCCCGCCGCCGGTCGAGACCTGGCCGGCGGTCAGGCCCGGCCGCCGGTCAGGGTCGGCGGCCGGGTGTGGTGTTGGTCAGCGCTTGAGGTCGAGCCAGACGAGGCGGTGGTCGGAAGTGGGGAAGCCGTTCACCGGGGACCACACCGGGTCGAAGACGCCGCTCAGGCGGGACAGCGGGTCTGCCTGTACGGGCCAGAAGACGCCGGAGGCGGTCACCTTCAGGCCGGCTCGGGGCAGGACGTAGTCGGCTCGGAGGTTGCCGGGGGCGGTGTCGGCGAAGTCGGCCGTGTCGTAGCTCGGGTTGCCCGCGTGCGTGGCGTTCGCTCCGCCCTGCAGGGTGGCCGCCTCGGCCGCGCCGGGGCTCGACGGGGTGGTGCGGGCGTTGATCAAGGGGTGGGTCAGCAGCTGGTTGATGGCGTCGTCGTAGGAGTCGCCGTCGTTCGGGTCGGCGTTCTGGTCGCCGGCGATCACGAACGGCTGGCCGGGGCGCAGGCCGCCGCGGTGTCCCCTGTCGTCGTAGATGTAGGCCGAGCGCTTGCCGGGGGTCACGTAGTCGGCCCAGAAGCGGATCTCGTCGTGGTTGCGGCGGCCGTTGCGGTCCTCGGGGCCGTCGAACGTCGGGGGAGTGGGGTGCGAGACCAGGAAGTGCAGCGTGCGGCCGCCGACCCGGATCGGGACGTCCCAGTGGCTCTTCGACGACAGGCGCAGCACGGCCTGTGCGGCCGGCGTGTAGAAGTCGGCCGGCAGCAGGTTGCCGGGCATGTCCTTCCACTTGAAGAGCCGGAACGTTCGGACAGCCTGGCTGTCGATCGGGTACTTCGAGTACACGACCATGCCGTACTGGCCGGGGAAGAGGCCGAAGCCGTACGAGTCGTCGCCGTACGCCTGGTCGCCCGGCGTCGTGTCGGCCACGCCGTTGTTGTTCAGGTCGAGCCCGGAGGACACGCCCGTGTTCGACGGCGCCACATACCGGTACGGGTAGCGCTGCGCCCGGGCCCCGTTCTGCGACACCGCCAGGAAGTTGCGCTCGAACAGCCGCGCCGCCTCGGGGTCGTAGTCGAACTCGTTGAGCAGCACCACATCGGGGCGCGCCCGCTGAATCACCTCGGCGACGTTGCGTGCCTGCCGCCGGTAGACGTCGTCCACAGTGGGGTTGGCCAGATGCTCGCGCAGCAGCCCGGCGGACGGCCGGTTGAGCGAAAGGTTGTACGTCGCCACCCGTAGCGAGCGCCCATGTGCGGAAACCGGAGCGGCGTGACCCAGCACCATGGCCGAGGCCAGCGCCGCACCAAGAAGAAGTCGCTTCATGTTCCCCGTGTCTACCGGACCGGCCGATGACACGCCACGCCGTCACGGCCTCCGACGTGGATAGTTCATCCTGTGGACACCGGCGCCAGGCCCTAAGGTCGGACCCCATGCAGATCGACTTCGAACCCCTGGCCGAGCGCATCGGCAACGCCCGAGTCGTCGCCATCGGGGAGTCGGCCCACTTCGTGCGCGAGTACCACGTACTCCGGAAGCAGTTGATCGGCTTTCTGCACGAGCGCTTCGGGTTCGCGACGGTCGCGTTCGAGTCCGGGTTCAGCGAAGGGCTGGCCGTGCGGGAGTGGATGCGCGCCGGCGAGGGCGATCCGCCCGCGGACGGCATGACCTACCGGTTCGGGCGGTCGGCCGAGATGCGCGACCTGCTGCACCTGATGAAACAGCGGGGCATCGACTACTGGGGTCTCGACCTGCCCGGCGACCTGGGCTCGCCCGGGCCGGCGCTCGATCGTCTCGAACGGCTGCCGGGCGCGCCCCGGGGAACCCTTTCCCAGGTACGGCGCCAGGTGGCGAAGTTCGCGTCGGCCTACACGATTCCGGCCTTCTCGGCGTATCGGGAAATGGCGCTCATCGACCGTGACGCGCTGACGCTGGCCTTTGCGGAGGTGAGCGCGCGCCTCGACGCGACGCCCGGACCGGCCGACCCCGTCGCCCGCCACGAGTTGCGCCTGGTCACCCTGCTCGATCAGATGCTGCGGGCCCAGGCCGCCGCCGTCGAGGGTTCGCCCGGATACGCGCGCCTGAACATCCGCGACGGCGCGATGGCCCGCACGGCCGAGTGGATCGTCGAGCGCACGCCGGGCCGGGTGATCATCGCCGCCGCCAACTCGCACATCCAGCGCCGGCACCCCGCGTTCGACGTGCTCGGCACCCACCTGTCGGCGATGCTCGGCGACGACTACGTGGCCATCGGCGTGACGTGCGAGGGCGGCCGGGTGGCGACCCGGCGGCTCGCGCCCGACGCCCCCGCGATGGCGGAGACGGTGGAGGTCGGGCTCGAGCCGCCGGTCGCGGGGAGCATCGAGGCGGCGATGGCGAGTGGGCGGGTCACCATCGCCGACCCGAGCCGGTTCGGCGCCGACCGGATCAGACTGCTCGACACGTACGCCGAGCAACCCGTCGCCGAGGCCTTCGACCTGGTGGCCTGCGTGCCGGTCAGCACGCCGACGGAGCAGGCGATCTGGTCAGGCGGCCGCCCCTAGCCGCGACGGCACCCGCGGCAGGCGAACGTGCGGCAGGCGAACGTGCGGCAGGCGAACGTGCGGCAGGCGAACGTGCGGCAGGCGAACGTGCGGCAGGCGAGCGCGCCGCAGGTGGAGCGGCCTCGACGGGGGCGCCGCAGTTGGAGCGGCCCCGACGCGAGACGCCGCAGGTCGAGCGGCTCCGACGGGGACGCGCCGCCGAGGATCGGGCCTCAGGTGAAGCGGCCGGCGATCCAGTCGGCCACCAGCGTCGTGCTCTGGAAGACCGCGCCGTCGTGGGTGGCGCCTTCGAGCTCGACGAACTGCACCGGCTGGTTGTACGCGGTGAGCTGGGTCAGCAGCGGGCCGGCGGTGATCACGTACGGGACCGCCTCGTCGGCCGTGCCCTGAATCAGCAGGATCGGGGCGCTCGGCGCCTTCTGCGCCGGGTTGGCGTAGCGGGACAGCTTGGTGATCACCGACGGCGGCAGGGCGCCGCCGACCAGCAGTTCCGAGGCGGTCAGGGTCTCGTACGCGGTGAGGATCTCAGTCAGGCAGCCGCTCTGCAGCACCCCGGTGCGCTGCCGGGCGGGGGCCGCGAGCAGCGTGTTCGGGTTGACCGTCGGGTCCACCGCCTGCAGCCCGAACAGGGCCATCACCAGGTAGCCCTGCGCCGGCGTGCCGGGGATCAGCGGCGCGAACAGGTCGGCGTTGGAGACCGGGGCGATCGACGAGACGCCGCGCAGGGAGAGCGCGCCGTCGTACGAGGGCGCGAGCTCGTTGGCGAACAGCGCGCCCTGCCCACCCTGCGAGTGGCCGTCGATCACGTACTGGGTGCTGAGCGCGCTGTCGAGGTTGCGGGCCGCCTTGACGCTGTCGATCATCGATCGCCCGGCGCTTGCGCCGACCAGGTACGGGTGGGCCTGCAGCGTGCCGAGGCCGGGATAGTCGGGCGCGGTGACCGTCCAGCCACGCTGCAGCAGGACGGCGATCGCGGCCCTCGCCTCGGGCCAGAAGACGGCCTGGCTCGCCGAGGGCGCGCACTGGTCGGCCAGCCCGGTCGTGCCGTGTCCCCACACGACCGTACGGTTCTTCTTGTTCGTCTTCGGGGTCAGAATCAGGCCGGTGGCGGCAATGGGCAGGCCGTACACATTGGACGACACATACGAAATGCGCCTACCGTTCGCGAGCGGCGCCAATTCGGCCGGAAGGGCGGCCGCGGCGCTGGTGAGAACGGCTCCCGCCAGTACGGCGGCGCGGGCCGGCTTACCGGGCGCGAGCGTGGCCGAAACGGCGAGCAGAACAATCAGAATGGACGCGAGAACGTTTCTTCTCAGGGCAGGGTTCACCGATGTTTCCTTTCGAAGGGAAAGAGCACAGGCAGAATCGTTCGCGCCGCCCGGGCGGGCGGCGCGAACACCGTGCGAGGGGTTCAGAAACCGGCCGGACCTGGCCGCGCGGGGCCAGGTCCGGGCAACGTGGTGCGACCGGTCAGTAAAGGGAGCTAGCGCGTGGCGAAGTGGTCGGCTACGCGGCGGAGGGCGGCGACGGTCTCGGCGTCGCGGCGCTCGTCGTCCTGCGTGGGCCACGCGCTGCATTTCACGATGACGACCTCGGCCGTCGGATCGACGAACAGGTACTGGCCGTGAACGCCGAGGCCGGTGAAGGCGTTGTAGCACTCCGGGCCGAGGGTCCACCACTGGTTGCCGTACCCGTAGTGGGCGTAGCCGCTGGGGCCGAGCGCACCCACCGCGAGATGCGGGCGGTCGTCGCCCCGGCTGCGGCGCACCCACTCGCTGGGCACGATCCGCTCGCCGTTGAAGACGCCGTCACCGGCCATGAGCAGGCCGACGCGGGCGACGTCGCGGGCGGTCGCGTTGAGCGAGCCGGCGCCGATCGCCGTGCGGGGCCGGCTGCGGGTGAGCCAGTAGTACGCGTCGCGTTCGCAGCCCAGCTTCTGCCAGAGGCGCTCCGAGGCGTACGCCGCCAGGCTCTGACCCGTGGCCGCCTCGAGGACCCAGCCGAGAATCTGCGTGTCGAAGGTGGAGTAGTTGAAGCGCTCACCGGCCGGCGCGGTCCGCGTTGCCGCGCGGACCACGTCGGCGATGTCGCCACCTCCCATCACGGCTTGCTCGAAGCGTTTGATGCCGCTGTCGGAGACCTCCCAGGTCTCCAGGTCGCCCACGCCGGTCGTCATGTCGAGCAGTTCGGCGATCGTGTTCTCCTCGTACGCCGTACCGAGGAAGTCGGGCCGGTAGTCGGTGATCCGGTCTTTCTCGCTGCCGATGGCGCCGTCGTGCAGGGCGATGCCGAACAGGATCGACATGACGGACTTCGACACCGAGAACAGCTGCATGCGGGAGCGCGGCCCGGTGAAGGCGCCGGGGTAGGTCTCGTGCACGATCGTGCCGCGGTGCAGCACGACGAACGCGGTGGTGTGGGTGTGACGGTGCAGCTCGGCCAGCGTGTGGTCGCGGCCGTCGAACCGGAAGGTCGGGGGAAGCGGCTGGATGTCGACCGGCAGGGGGATCGCGGGGCCCCCACTGGCGACGCGTTCCGTCGGCATCAGCCAGTTCATGTGAGTGAACGTCCACTCGTTGAACGGCCGGCGCATGATCAGATCGCCCTGCTTGTCCCACCAGGAGGGCTCCCGGTTTCCGGCGGGCCTCTCCGTGGTACTCGTCATGTCGGTCCCCCGTTGTTGTTCACATTGTTGTTCGCCGACCGTTCGAACAGCTCGCGCAAGGTCAGGCCGGACGGCTCGTCGATGGGTTCCAGGTAGGCGGCCATCAGGCCGAGCACGCCCTTGCCGACCAGGTTCTCGGTGGGGCCGTGGTCGGCGATGTCCACCGTCGGGTCGCCCAGGTGCCGCACGGCCAGACCCTCGGTGACCGCGGCCAGCAGATTGCTGAACTCCTGGATCGTGATGCCGGGGCGCAGCCGGTAGCCGCGCGCGGCGATCGTCTCCTCGTAGATCTTCATCCACGGCTCGAGCGCGCCCGCGTAGTTGTTGGCGATCGAGTTGCGGATGCCGTCGTTGCGGTGCGCCGTCGCCACCATGATCAGCTGCAGCTTGAACAGCGGCATGCGGCACAGCGCCATCAGCTCGTGGTAGCTGGACCGGTCGACCGCGTCGACGAAGCTCTCGTCGGTGGCCAGCCAGTCGCCACGCGTCTCGACGTCGGCCCCGTACTGCGGGTCGTAGTTGATGGCGTGCAGCATGAACGCGAGCAGGTCGTTGAGGTAGTCGTCGTGGCTGGCCCAGGTCGACCGGTAGGGGCCGGCGCCCTTCTGCCGCAGGAACGGCAGCTCCAGCTCTTCGACCTCGGCCGAGAGCGCCCGCTCGGTCAGGAAGCTCAGGCCCGACCAGTACTGCTTGCGGCCGTCGCCGGTGGCGGTGGCGGGCCGCTGGGCGCCGAGGTTGCGCTCGATCAGATTGGCGCCGGCCTTCAGGTACGACGCCACCTTGAGCGAGTTGACCAGGGCGGCACGGGTCGACTCGCGCACTCCCTTGACGCGGGTCACGATCCCCGAGAAGTCCGCGCAGTACGGGTAGGGCAGATCCTTCTTGCCGTACGTCATGCAGGTGATTGTTGTCGGAATCCTCGGACCTTCAAGTGCGCACGTGCGTAGTACTCGCAGGCTAGGCCTTCGGGCATTTAGCACGCACGATCTGTGACCGATCAGTCGCGCTCCGTGGATTTTCCCAGCTCGTCAGGGGTGCAAAGCGCGGAGGTACGCGGTGGCGAGCGTACGCCGCGTAGGGGTGCCTGACTGGGCAAGTTGCATCATCCGCGTGTCGAGACGCTCACACTCCGCCTCGGACAGGGCCGCCCGCATCGCCTCGCCGTACGTCGGCGCCAGCGGATTGGGCGAGGCGTTCTTGAGCGCTTCCCAATCGGCGATCGGCTCGGCCGGCACGTCGAGCTGGGCCCGGTAGTCGACCTCGATGCCGTCGAAGCCCGCCTCGGCCGCCCAGCGCAGCAGGTCACGTTCGTCGAAGTCGGTCATCGGGTTCTCGCCGCGCCGGGCCCCGTCGCGGTAGACGGCGACCACTTTGGCCAGCAGATCGGCGACCTCCGGATCCCGCAGCCCGAACAGGCTGTCCGGGCGGTGCTCGAGCAGGAAGCGGTTGATCGGCTCGAAGATGGAGAGCCGGCCGCCGGGCCGCAGCACCCGGAAGAATTCCTGGAAGGCCTGCGCCTTGCGCTCGCAATAGATGAGCACCGAGCGGGTGGTGACGACATCGACGGAACTGTCGGGAACGGCTGCGAGGTCTTCGGCCGGCGCGTGCACAAAACTGCACCGCTTGTCGTCGCCGGCCCGGTGGCGGCATTCCTCCAGCCCCGCCTCCGAGACGTCGCTGAAGATGACGTGCCCGTCCGGGCCGAGCCGGTCGAGGGCGCCGAAGGCGATCAGGCCGGTGCCCGCGCCGACATCGAGAACCGTGTCGGTGGGCGCGAGCGCCGCCCGGTCGAGCACCTCGTCGCGGAAGACCTCCAGCGCGGTGGCGTGTTCCGCCCGCAGTGCGGCGTTGCCGCCGTCGCGGCGCGTCAGCAGCCACCGCGTCCACTCGTCCGAACCCATCGGATCACCGTAGGGCACGACATCTCTCGATGGGTGAGACATACGCGGGAGGCAATGGAAACGTGATCAGTGAGGTGATCGTCAGGCTCCGGCCACAGTGGGCCCGGCCCAGGTCGGTCCGGCCCACGTCGGCCCGGCCCAACCCGCCGGCGCCCCGTCCCAGTTCGTGCCGGCGACGATCGTGTCCGTGCCCGTGACGCCCTGCCGGCGAGAGCCGCGCCACCCACCCCGGCGCCGAGCAGGACCGCGCCGAACATCGCGGCGCCCGTGCCGAGCGTGATCAGGCTGCGGCGTGCGAATCGGTTCATGATGGTGTCCCCGTTCCATCGAAGGTTCGCCCCGGCCGGAACGTGACCCCGCCCAGGTCGGCCAGCGTCACCACCACCTCCCACGGCGGCAGCGCCTGCCCGGTGAAGTAGCGGGACAAAGACGAGTCGCTGACGTGCACCTTCAAGCTGAGCTCGCGCAGCGTGAGACCTGCCTCGCCGCGCAATCCACGCAGTTCGCCAACCAGAGCATCCATCGCGATTCCTTCCCCCGAACGTCCGCGATGGCGTCCATTGTGAGCCGGAACCCAAGATCCCGCGCCCCGGCCGGCCCAACAAGGTCAGCCGGACAGATCGAGGACGTGCCGGACGCACGGCTGCCCGCCGCGCTCGACCTCGCCGACCGGCACGAAGCCCGTGGCCCGCAGCACAGCCCGCGACGCACCGTTGCGGATCTCGGCGTCGGCGATCAGCCGCACGAGCCCGTAGCCGCCCCGGGCGAGCGCGATCACCTGCCGTACGCCCGCGCGGGCGACGCCGCGACCCGACGACGCCTCGGCGACCCGGAATCCGAGCTCGGCCACCCCGTCGACCACGTCGAAGAGGTTGAACCGGCCCACCACCCGGCCGTCGTCGTCGAGGAGGACATGGAAGTGGCAGATGCCCTCGGCCTGCTCGGCGAGCAGCGCCGCGTGCTGGTCGGCGAAGTGCAGGAAGTACTCGTCGCCGCGATCACGCACCGAGCGGGCGAAGTAAGCGCGGTTCTCGGCTTCGAAGCTCAGCAGCGCCGGCGCGTGCCCTTCCGTCAGCCTCTCCAAGGTCAGCACCCGGTTACTGCTCCTATCCCGGCCCACCCACCCTGGGGGCCACCACCCTACGGCGGCGAAGTCACATGCGGCGGCGACTTGTCCGCAACCGGCGTCGCAGCCTACGCCCGCGTCCCGAAGTCATCCCCAGGGACTCGGCCAGGGTGATGACCGGCTCGACCCGCACCAGCGACCGGCGACGCTGGAACGAGCCACAACGAGAGGGAATCACCATGCCGACCATCCGCATGCACGCCGTCACCACCGCCACCCCCGAGCAGTTCCTCGCCGGCCTGACCGACTTCGGCCCCGGGCGCAAGCAGCTGTTCGGCAACAGCGACGACGCCAACCTGGTGCTGCACGAGAAGAGTGACACCCGCGCCGACGTCACCGAGGGCGCCGGCGGCGTCTGGGAGCGCCTGCACTACGACTGGTCGAACCCTCGGCGCATCACCATGCGGACCGTCGACTCGAACGTCTGGGGCGGCGCCTCCGGCCACACCTACACCCTGTCACCGCGGCCCGACGGCACGACCGCCGTCGACGCCGTTGTCGTCCGGGAGGGTAAGAACGTCAAGGGCAAACTGATCGGCCTGCTGCTCGGCTCGGTCGGCAAGGGCGCCCTGACCAAGGCCTTCGCCAACTCGGTCAAGGCCATCGAGGCCCGCGATCACACGGCGCGCGCCTGAAGGATCTCGACGCCGGGTCCGGTCAGCTCGGGGTGGTACGCCCGGCGCCCGGCCAGGGCCATGGTGATGGCCAGCGTCGTGCCGGTGACGAGCGGCCCCGATCCGCTGGCGAAGGGGCCGTCGGTCGCCTCGAGCCGCAGCCCCCGGGCGGCCTTGCGGCTGTTCACGGTGAAGTCGCGCGCCACGAAGAACCTCGCCACCTCGGTCACCGACTCGATCCGCGCCGAGGGGGGCAGTCCGAGCGGCTTGCGGATGTCCTCCCCGTGCACCACGACCTCGCCCAGCCAGGCCGGCAGGTGCTTCGAGGCCGCCGTGGTGCTGGTGACCACCTGCCGGAACCGGTCGAGCGTCTCGGGCGGAGTCGCACCCCGGTGTTCTTCGAGCCGGCGCCGGTTGTGCCGGTCGGCGTCGAAGCGGGCGCCGACGATGCTCCGGATCCACCGCAGCGATCCGATGCTCGCGCCGGCCGTCAGATGGGCCACGACCTCGTCGACGGTCCACTCGCCGCACAGCGACTGCTGCCGCCACTGCTGCTCGCTCAGCCCGGCCAGGTCGTCGGCCAGGGCCGCGCGCTCGGCATGGATGGCCGCCCAGAGGTCCCGCATCGCATGATCGTAACCGCCGGGCCGAGTGCGCCCGGGTCGTCATCCGGTCCGGAGGGCCACTGCCGCCCGTACGAGGTCGGCGTTGGAAGTGGCCGTGCTGCCGTCCGGCAGCAGCAGCGAGTCCTCGAAGCCCACGCGCGTGTCGTGGCCCCGGCGGAAGGCGTCGCGGACCAGGGGCCACGTCCAGTCGTTCATGCCGTGGGTCAGCCGCGGGCAGGTCGAGCCGGCCTCGTCGAGCAGGTCGTTGACCCGCTGGGCCACGGTCTCGGGCGGGCCCTCGAGGAAGTAGGGCTCGCCGGCGTCGAGTTCGATGCTGACCCGGGCCGCCCGCGGCAGCAGCCCCGACGCCAGCAGCGCGGGCATCTCGGCCGGCGACCACAGGCCGACGTCGATGCCGATGCCGACGTCGAGCAGGGACCGCATGACCTCGTCGAACCCGTCCTCGGACAGGTTGACGGTGGCCACGTCGACGCCCTCCCACTCGCGGATCATCGCGATCCGGTCGGCTCGTTCGGGCACGATCCAGGCGCCGGTGGTGAGGCCGACCTCGACCGGGCCGCCGGCCACCTCGCGTACCCGCCGGCAGGTCTCGTTCACGAACGCCGGGTCGAGCGTCTCGGCGCCCGACTCGTCGCGCACGTGCAGGTGGACGCCGGTGGCTCCGGCCGCGAAACACTCGCGCGCCTCGTCGACGACCTCGTCCAGCGAGACGGGCATCGCCGGGTGCGCGTCCTTGCCCCAGGGCCCGTTCGGCGTCACCTGCAACATGGTCATGACCCCAGACTGGCCGAAGCCGGCTGATCCCCGCCACCCGGCGAGCCGGACGACGAGCGCGGCGACGAGCCCGGCGTGGAGGCGGCCGAGAGGGCGGCGAAGACGGCCCAGGGCATGCGCTCGACGTCGTCGGCGGAGCCGTCCTCGGCGATCGAGCGGTAGGCCTGCGAGGCGGCGCGGACGGCGGCCAGCAGCGCGGCCAGCGGGTGCAGGACGAGGCGTACGCCCAAGGCCGCGAGGTCCGCGTCGGCCAGGGTGGGTGCGGCGGGTCCGGCTTCGGTGCGCGACAACACCAGTGGCACGCCGGGGAGCGCGGCCTTGAGACGGAAGAGTTCCTCCGGCGTACGCACCCCGGCCGGCAGCACCGCGTCAGCGCCCGCCTTCGCGTACGCCCGGCAGCGCTCGACGGCCGTGTCGAGCCCACCCGTCGCGTACGCCGTGGTCCGCGCGATGACCGCGACGTCCGGCGCCTGCCGGGCCATCGCCGCGACGTGACCGCCGTCGTGATCCGTCAGCACCAGCGCCGAGATCCCGGCCCGCTGATAGGCCAGGGCCGTCCACGCGGCGTCCTGCGCGGTGTCGAAACCGGCACCCGCGTCGGCCATCAGCGGCACCCCGTCGAGGACCGGCGCGAGGGTGGCCGCCCGGTCGGCGATCTGGGTGGCCGGCACGTAATCGACGTCCGGCCGTCCCATCATGACCGCGGCCACCGCGTTCTTCGAGAGGTAGACCGCCCGGTGACCCGCGTGCACGGCCAGCGTGGCGCTCAGCGGATCGTGCACCCCCGGCACGTGGGTCACACGGGCGGCGGCGAGCAACTCTCGAAAGGCGTTCATGAACAACTATTTAACGCGGTCCCCGCCCGCGCTCGACGAAGGCCTCGTCCGCGACCCACTCGGCGTACCGTTCGCGGCCCATCGCACCGATCAGCGCCGCCGTCTGGCTCCGCTGGGCGGCCAGGGCCCGCACCTTGAGCTCGGTCGTGTTCGGGTCGAGCACCAGGTCGATCGCGAGGTCGCCGTCCGGAACCACCACCGGGTAGCCCGGGTAGAAAACGTTCAGCCCGTCGTTCAGGGGCGCCCAGCGCCGGGCCCAGCGCTCGCCGACCACACTCTGCAGCAGCCGCGCACCCGCCGGAGCGGCCTGGTCGAACGCGTCGGCGGCCCAGACCGCGACCGTACGGTGATCCGTGTGACCGGTGTTGCCGTCCGGCCCGAAGGTCAGCACGGTGTCCGGCCGCACCTCGCCGATCAGCGCCGCGAGCTTGCCGACCGCCTCCGCCACCGGCACCCCCGCGCAGCCGCCGTCCGGGTAGTCGAGCCAGTGATGCTCGCGCACCCCCAGAACCCCCAGGCAGCGGTCGAGTTCCCGCCGGCGCTCGGCCGCCGAGCCGGCCAGCTCCCCACACGTGGCCGTCACGCACACCACCCGCTGTCCCCGGGCGGCCGCCATCGCCATGATCCCGCCCGACAGATACGCCTCGTCGTCCGGATGCGCCCAGATGCCGAGGATCGTGCCCAGCTCGCCGACGTCGAACATGCTTCTCGTCCCTCCTCCAGTCGCGACGAGCATCAGCGACGCCGCTTGCGGTTCGCTTGCCAACCGCTTGCGGAGCGCCGGACCAGGACGACGGCCACCACCGGCAGCGCGGCACACATCGTCAGCGCTGCCCGGAATCCGGCCCCGTCCGCGACGACTGCCACGGCCAGCCCGCAGCCGATCGTCCCCACGTAGTCGACCTGGGCCAGCAGCGAGTGGACCGTGGCCCGTACGTCAGGGGCGGCCCGGCCGTTGACCCAGATCATGCCGAGGCTGCGGGCGAGCGGAAGCGCCCCCGCGGCGACCAGCACGGCCAGGCTGCCGGTGATCGCGTCGGGCGCGAACGCCAGACCCAGGACGCCGGCCGTGGCGATCGCGCAGGAGGCCGCGTACTTGCGGCCGATGGTGCTGAGCTCGCCGATGTGGCGCAGCGCCTCCGAACCGGCGAGGCAGGTGACGACCCCCAGCCCGGTGAACCAGAGAACCGGATCGAGCCCGGGCGCGAGCTCGGCCAGCCGCAGGGGATAGATCCGTCCGAAGGCGCCGGCCACACCGTTGACCAGCAGGGTCGCGGCGAAAACGGCGATCAGCACCCGGCTGCCGAGCACCAGCCGAACCCCGCCGCCCAGGATCGACCAGGCCGCCCGCCACCGCCGGGCAGGCACGGCTACGAACTGCCGTTCGGGAAAACCGGCGGCGACCCCGAGACCCAGGACCAGCATGGCCGCCCCGGCCAGGATCATCGCCGGGCCGCGGCCGATGATCCACGCCAGGCCGCCCAGTGCGGCCAGACCGGCGACCGTGCCGGTGAGCTGAGCCCGCTCGGCCCGGAGGAGCACCACCGGGACCCGGGCCGGGTCGCCGAGCTCGTCGCTGATCCAGGCCACGTCGGCGCCGCCGGCGACCGCCCACGACAGGCCCCACAGCATCTGCGTGGCCACCAGCGCCGGGAAGTCGCCGGCCATCCCGGTGGCGAGCATGGCCGTCCCCATCAGCAGGTGCGAGACGACCAGCGACCATTTGCGGCTGACGGTGTCGGCCAGCACCCCGGCCGGGATCTCCAGCACGAGCCCCACCAGGGCCTGGGCGACCCCGATCAACACCAGCTGCGAGGCGGTCAGGTGCGCGTCGACCACCAGATAGACGCTGGTGACCAGCCACCACCCGCGATGCAGCACGGCCCGGCACCAGATCCACCGCACGTACCGGGCGCTGAAATCCGCGGTCATCCCGCGTTACTACGCTCTTTCGCCGTTGCCCACGACCAGGTTTCGGGACCGGCCGATCCCTCAAGTGGGCTCCGCCGCACCCGATGGTGCGCAGACCGGGATCGGCGCAGTCGTGAGGGGGACCATGGACATCCGGAAGTGGCGTTTCCGCCGTGCCGCGACGCGTGCCCTGTCCGGCCGCCATTACACCGCCGTCGTGATGATCGACGTGGTGCAGCCCGTGCCCTCGCAGTTCCAGCGGATCCTGAGCAGCTGCGTCCCGCCGTCGGGCCAGGTGTGCCGGCTCGGCGCCGACGAGTTCGCGGTGCTGCTGCCGGATCTGGCCTTTCCCGAGCAGGCGTACGACGTGGCCGGCGGCATCGCCTCGGCGTTGAGCCCGGTCATCGCCGATGGCCGGCTGGTGCCCCTGGCCGCGGCCATCGGCGTCGCCGTCTCGGCCCCGGGCGAGCTGACCCGCGACGAACTCGTCGACCGGGCCCGGCAGGCCATGCGCCGCGCCCAGCAGGTCGGCCCGCAGACCCGCTGGGCCGTGTGGCAGGAAGTCAGTCCACCATTCGCGGCATGACCGCGCGCACGTCGACCGGCGCACCCGGCCGGCCACCGGGCCGCGCCTCGTACTCGGGCACGCCCACACACGTGAACAGCAGCGTGACCAGATCGCCGGGCTCGTGCAGCAGCGCGGGCACCTCGGAATCCAGGAACGTCATGCCGGTCGCGCTCGCTCCCACGGCGTACGCGGCCAGGTGCAGCCGCCCCTCGACCAGCCCCGCCGCGAGCTGCGCGGCGCGGTAGCCGCGGTCGTCCAGGCTCCCGGCGCGCACGGCCGCGATCACCACGTACGCCGCTTCGGCCGACAGCGACTGGCCGAGCGACACCCGCTCCAACTCCGAGCGCAGGTCACCCGTCGCGATCGGGTCGCCCAGATCCGGCCAGCGGTAGATGCCCGGCTCGACGCCGTCCACGGCGTGCACGGCCACCCAGTGCGGCACGTCGATGCCCCGCAGAGCGGCCGCCATCGGCCAGTCCAGAGCCTCCCGGGGCAGCGACTGCGACCGGTCCATGCGCCGCTGCGACCCGCGCCGGCGGACCACGGCGTCAACCGTCTCGACCGTCCCGGGCGCCGCCACCTCGTCACCGATCGGCCACGGGCCACCCAGAACCGTGCCGTCGCCGGCCCGCTGCGCCGCCGTCACCAGCGGGAACTCGACCGGCGGCAGCTCACCGGCCGCAGCCGCCCCCGTCGCCTCGACCGCGGGAGCGCCCGCCCCGAACGTCAGCAACGCCAAGGGGAACTCGTGCACGCCGTCGGCGCCGACCAGATCGCGGACCGCGTCGTCGGGGAAGCCGGTGCGCAGGCGCGGATCGAGCCCGGCCGACGCAGCCGCCGCCTCGAGCTGGGACAACAGGGTGCCCGCGTCCCAGTACAGGTGCCGGAAACCGCGTTCTCGGTAGCGCCACCCCGTCCGCCACGGAACGCCGGTGACCACCAGGGTGGTCGCGTCGCCGCGCGCCGCCGGCCCGAGCCGCACCAGGGAGTGCGCCACCGGGTCGTACCAGTGAACGCCGTCCTCGACCCCGGCCACCCCGCGCGTCACCGCGTACACCTCCAGCGGGAAACGCGCCCCGGCCGAGCCGGAAGCACGGAAGAGCCAGGACTGCCCGTTGCGGTCGGACGTGCGGACCACACCGGCGCCGAGGAAGAGCACGCGACCCAACTGGGCGGCATCGAGCGGCTGCGGCGGCGAGACCATTCCCGACAGTACGGCGGCCGCCGGCACCCCGGGATCCGGCAGATCCCGGGGCAGAGGCAGGGTGGGCAGCTCGTCCGGGTACCGCTTGACCTGAGGCGGAAGCGTCTCGGGATCGTTCGACTTCAGATCCTGCCGCACCCGGGGGTCATCCGGCGGGACCTCCCACTCGCGCCCGGGGGAGTACGAAGTCAGCACGTGCAGCAGGCCGGCGCCCGAATCGAGGTCCACATCCACACTCTGCCAGTCCGCACGCCTTAAGGTGGGGGGCCAGCTCAGCGGAAAGGCAGACGATGGCGACCATCTTCACGCAGATCATCAACGGCGACATCCCGGGCCGGATGATCTGGACCGACGACCGGGTGGCCGCGTTCCTCACCATCGCCCCGCTGACGGCCGGGCACACGCTGGTCGTGCCCCGCGACGAGATCGACGACTGGACCCAGCTGTCGCCCGAGTTGCTGGGCCACGTCATGGCGGTGAGTCATCGGGTCGGGGCCGCGTTGAAGAAGGCGTACGAGGCCCCGCGGGTGGGGTTGGTCATCGCGGGCTTCGAGGTGCCGCACGCGCACGTTCACGTGTTCCCGGCCTGGGAGATGGCCGATTTCGACTTCGCCCGGGTCGATCCGAATGTTCCCGGGACGCGGCTCGACGACGATCAGAAGCGGATTCTCGCCGCGCTCGAGGACTGAGCGAGTTCCCGGTCAGAACGTCGCGATCGGATTGACGGGGCTGCCGGAGGTGCCGGCCAGGCGTAGCGGGGCCAGCGCGAGCTGGAAGTCCCACTGCTCGAGCTCGGCGGCGGTCGCCGCGCAGGCTTCCAGGTCGCAGTTGTCCAGCAGCCACAGGCCCATCGCGACCAGGCTCACGGCGTGGACCGGCATCAGCACGTCGCCGTAACCGGACGGCTGGACCTCCTGGGGAGAGTCCGCGCCGATCAGTGCGACGCCGCGCTCGTGCAGCCACGGCAGGCAGGACGCGTGCCAGCCGGGCTGGGTGAAACCGGCGGTGACACGGGACTCGTGGCGGGCGCGGGCGTGACCGGTCCGCAGCAGCACCGCGTCGCCGGGGCGCACCTGGACACCCTGGCGACGTTCGGCCTCGTCCAGGTCGTCGGGAAACACGCCCTGGCCCGGCTCCAGCCACGGAACGTCGCGAACCCGTGCGATGTCCAGCAGCACGCCGCGCGTGACGATTCCGTTCGCCGCGGCCGTGACGGCGCCCCACGCCGATCCTGTCGTGGCCCCGACCAGCTCGTGGGACCGGCCGTTGTACATCCGGCCGTCCCAGAAGATGTGGCAGGGCGAGTCGAGGTGGGTGAGGGTGTTGCCGTGGAACGTGATGCCCAGGCGTTCCGAGGAGAAGCCCCAGTGCCGGTCGGCGTGGAAGGCGGGCGGCATGCTCTCGGCGCCCGGCATGTCGGCGGCGCACGGGCACGTCGTCGTCGACCGCTCCATGTCGTCGGGTGCCGCAAGCTCCCACGCGCATGAAACGCTGCGACCGTGGCGCACGGCCCGCGCCGCCGCCAGCCGGACGTCGTCGGTGATGTGGTTCAGGGTTCCGAGCTCGTCGTCGTCGCCCCACCGTCCCCAGTTCGACAGCGCGCCGAAGTAGCCGAGCACGTCGTCCTGCGTGGGCGTCGGTCGCCCGGGCGTCATCACCATCGACTCCTCCGGTCACGCGGTTCGAGGCACCGACGGCAGGTTAGCCCGCCGCCGGGCCGCCGCTCACCACACACGCCGACGCGTCCCTTGCTACCTCACCCTGCGCGCGGCATCAATGTCGGCCGTGCTGCCGGCGGTATGGATGCAATGACGTTGTTGGCGGATCGTGGGGACGGGCGGGCACGAGGACCGCTGAGCGGGTGAGACTACGGCGTGACCCCGACTGGTCCACGGTGGACCAGTCGGACGGGAGGTGGTCGCCATGCTCGTGCGGAGTTTGCTGACCGGAGTGCTGATCGCCGGGGCCCTGGCGGCGCCGGCCGGAGCCGCGGCCCGCGGGCCGGTGCTCGACCCGTTGTTCGGCTCGGGCGGCTGGGTCACGGCCGACTACGGCGGCGGTGACTACGTGCGTGACGTCGCCCTGCAGCCCGACGGCAAAATCATCGCGGTCGGCAACGGCAACGAGGGTTACTTCCTGATCGAGCGGCGCCTGCCGAACGGCGCGCTCGACGACTCGTTCGGCACGTCCGGGGTGGTCGTCACCGATGTCGACCCCGACTCGTACTGGGACGACCCGATCGCGGTGACGCTACAGCCGGGCGGCCGCATCCTGGTGGCGGGGACGGTCTCGTGGGCCGGGTCCTCGCAGCTGGCGCTTGTTCGGTACCTCGCCGACGGCAGCATCGACCCCTCGTTCGGCGCCGACGGCCGGCTCTTCCCGGCGCTCGGCGACGCCGTCTACGGCACCCGGCCCGCGGGCCTGGTGCAGCAGCCCGACGGCAAGATTCTGCTGGGCGTGAGCGCCGCGACCAACGACGGCAGCGCCCCGCCCGTCCTGCTGCGCCTGCTGCGCAGCGGCGCCGCCGACCCCACGTTCGGCGCCGGTGGCGTGGTGCGCGTCGACCTGGGTCCGAACGAGTTCGAGTCGGTCACCACCATCGCCCTCGCTCCCGGCGGCGACATCGTCGTGGCCGGCGCCAGCAGCTACTGGAGTACGCTGCCCGAACCCACCGCCGACGTGCTGGTGGCCCGCTTCACGCCCCGCGGCCGGCTCGACCCCTCGTTCGGCGCCGGCGGCCGGGTGATCCGCGACCTGACCGGCCCCCAGGCCATCGACGGCTCGGCCGGCCTGGCCGTCGGACGGGACGGCCGGATTCTGCAGACCGTCTGGACCCAGAAGGACGACATCCGCCGCGACGGCATGCTGCGCTACCTGCCCAACGGCAAGCCGGACCGTTCGCTGGGCCGCGACGGCTTCACTTACGTCGCGGGCCCCACCACGTCCCCGGTGCTCCGCCCCAACGGCCGCATCACGGCCACCGGCTCGATCGGCGGCGACATCGCCTTGGTCCAGTACCGCTCCGACGGCAGCCTCGACCCGGCCTTCGGCATCCGCGGCAGGGTGACCACCGACCTGGGCGGCTACGACCGCGGCAACGTCCTGAAGATTCAGCCCGACGGCCGCCTCCTGATCGGCGGCAGCGCCGGAGTCCAGGGTGGCGACGCCTTCGCCCTGGTCCGCTACCTCCCGTAGCCCGAACCGGTCCACGCTCCGTTCCCACCGCACACGTCCACCGCACCCCGACCCGCTCCGAGGCGGCGACCCCGCCAGGTCGCTGTCTCGGAGCGCCCCCAAGGCCGCTTCGGTCGGCAGCGCCCGGGCGGGCACCGAGCCGCGCCGGCACGGTCCGAGCCGTGCCGGCACGGTCCGAGCCGTGCCGATCGCGCCGTTCGGAGCTGGGCCGGGCCGGAGCCGGGCTGGTTGCGGCTGGGCTGGTTGGGTCAGGGCGTGGCGTGGGCCAGGGAGAGGGCGAAGCGGGCCTCGGGGTCGGTCCACCACTGGTCGAGGGCGAAGCCGGCCTCGGTCAGCTCCTTGTCGACGCCCTCGCGGCGGAACTTGGCCGAGATCTCGGTGCGGATCTCTTCGCCGGCGGCCAGTTCGACCACCAGGTCGACCGCGGGGATCGTGACGCGCATGGGCCAGCGGGCACGCAGGCGCATCTCGATCCACTCGTGGTCGGCGTTCCAGAGGGCGACGTGGGCGAAGCCGTCGATGTCGAAATCGGCCTGCAGGTGGTGGTTGAGGACGCGGAGCACGTTCTTGTTGAACTCGGCCGTGACGCCGGCCGCGTCATCGTAGGCCGGCACCAGCGCTCGCGGGCTCTTCACCAGGTCGGTGCCGAGCAGCAGATGCTCGCCGGGGCGGAGCACCCGGCGCACGTCGGCCAGGAGGCGCGCACGGTCGGCCGGTTCGAAGTTGCCGATCGTGCCGCCCAGGAAGGCGATCAGGCGGTCGGAGGCGTCGGGCAGAGAGTTGAGGTGCCGCGTGATGTCGCCGACGATGCCCCGCACGGGCAGTGCGGGGAAGTCCGTGGCTATCTGGTCGGCGGCCGCCTCGAGCGCGGTGGGGGAGACGTCCATCGGCACGAACAGAGCGGGGTGCAGCGCCTCGAGCAGCAGGCGCGTCTTGGTGGAATAGCCCGAGCCGAGCTCGATCAGCGTGCGGGCGCCGGTGAGCCGGGCGATCTGCGCGGCCCGCTCGGTGAGGATCGCCCGCTCGGCCCGGGTCGGGTAGTACTCGGGCAGTTCGGTGATCTGCTCGAACAGTTCGCTGCCGCGCGCGTCGTAGAACCATTTCGGCGGCAGCCACTTGGGAGTCGCGGTGAGGCCGGCGACCACGTCGGCGCGCAGCGCACGCTCCTGGTCGCCGGCGTCGAGATGGACTTCGAGAGGGACGGTCATGCTGCTCCGGGTGTGGTGGGCCCGGCGTGAACCGCCCGGGCAGGCTGGCTATCGCTGAGGGGGATCTGTTTGAGACTTCCGGGTTCGGCGACCAGGATTGTGCCGTCGGGGACGGGGCGCCAGGACGGGTCGGCGTCGAGCGGCTCGGAGCTGACCAGCACCGAATGCTCGTCGGCGAGGACGGACAGGGCGTGACCCACCGTGCTGGCCACGACCGTCGTGCCGTCGGTGAGCAGCAGGTTGAGCCGGGAGCCGGGGGCCGACGCGGCGACCGAAGCCACGGTGCCGGCCACCGCCTCGAACAAGCCCGAGCCGCGCCGCAGCTGGTCGCGGACCAGCGCCCATAACAGCGCCGAGTCGGTGGGTGCGTCGAGCGTCAGCAGGTCGTTCAGCGGTAGAGCGGCGGCCGCCTTCTCGACCGAGGCAGGCCAACCCGCCACGACGCCGTTGTGGCTGAAGAACCAGGGGCCCTCGTTGAACGGCGCGGCCGCGAACGGGGTCACCGGCATGCCCACGGTGGCGCTGCGGACGGCGGCCAGCGCCCCGCCCGAGCGGACGGAGCGGGCCAGCGCCGGCAGATCAGGGTCGCTCCACAGCGGGCCGGCCCGGCGGTAACGCACCGGGCCGTCGGCCGTGTGCCAGCCGACGCCGAAGCCGTCCGCGTTGATCGTGCCGCCGCCGCGCATGTCGCGGGGCGCCCACGACTGGTGCGACAGCGAGTGCGGCGGCTCGAAGAGTAGGCGGGACAACGGTATCGGCGGGCCCACGTAGGCCAGGTGACGGCACATCAGGCGTCCCGCGCGCAGCGGAAGCCGGTGAAGATCTGCCGCCGGATCGGATAGTCCCAGTTGCGGAACGTGCCCCGCACGGCTGACCGGTCGGTGCCGAACGAGCCGCCACGCAGCACCTTGTAGTCGGGGCCGAAGAACACCTCGGAGTATTCGCGGTAGGGGAACGCGGCGAAGCCGGGATAGCCGTGAAAGTCGCTCGACGTCCATTCCCACACGTCGCCGATCAGCTGATGCACCCCGAGCGGCGACGCCCCGGCCGGGAACGCACCCGCAGCGGCGGGCCGCAGATGCTGCTGGCCGAGGTTGGCGTGGTGCGGCGACGGAGACTCGTCACCCCAGGGATAGCGGCGGGAGCGCCCGGTCGCCGGATCCCAGCGGGCGGCCTTTTCCCACTCGGCCTCGGTCGGCAGCCTCTTGCCGGCCCAGGCCGCGTACGCCGACGCCTCGTGGAAGCCGACGTGGACCACCGGCTCGTCGGGCACGATCGGTTCGGTGCGGCCGAACGTGGTGGCCGCCCAGCCCCGCCCGTCGCGCTGCCAGTGGGCGGGCGCCACCAGCCCGGCCTCCTGCCGGTGATTCCAGCCCGGTGTGCTCCACCAGCGCGGGTCGTCGTAGCCCCCGGCGTCGATGAACGCGGCATAGGCGGCGTTGGTCACCGCGGCGCGGTCGATGTGGAAGCCCGGCACGAGGACCTGATGCGCGGGACGCTCGTTGTCGAGTGCCCATGCCTCGGTGGACGTCCCCATCGTGAACGGCCCGCCGGGCACGAACGCCTCGCCCGTGACCACGGACGACGGCGAAGGGGGTGCGGCGGCGGAAAGGACCGGCGGGCCGGCGCGCAACTGGTGGGTGGCGAGCATGGTCTCGTCGTGCTGCTGCTCGTGTTGCACGATCATGCCGAACGCGAAGCCGTCGGCGACCAGGCGGCGGCCCTGGTCGAGGCGTGCGTGGTCGAGCACGTCGAGCGCCTTGTCGCGCACCTGGGCCACGTAGCGGCGGGCCTCGGCCGCGTTCAGCAGCGGCAGGGCACGGCGGTCGCGGCGGGCGTGCTTGAACGCGTCGTACAGCTCGTCGATGTCGCGGCGCACCGGCTCGCGCCCGCCGACGTCGCGCACGAGCCAGAGCTCTTCCTGGTTGCCGACGTGGGCGAGGTCCCATACCAGGGGCGACATCAGCGGCGAGTGCTGGGCGACGAGGTCGCCCTCGTCGACCGCCTCGGTGAGCCGGACTGTGCGGTCGCGGGCGCGGAGCAGTTCGGCGGCGACGCGGTCGCGCAGCCGCTCGGTCTCTGTCGTCATCGCAGCTTCCGTTCGATCGTCTCGGTGACGCCGCGGTCGAACGAGCCGCGACGTTGCGCGAGCTCGAGGACGGCGTGGGCGGTGCGGCGCAGCGCGGGATCGCCGAGCCCGGACCGCCAGGCCGAAACCCAGCGGTCGGCCGTGGGCAGGGCCAGGTCGAGCGCGGCGCTGGTGGTGGCCGGATCGGCCAGCAGGGTGGCGAGCACGGCGACCGGGGCGAACCAGTCGTCGCCGGCCTGGGCGTCGAGGTAGCGCACCTCGAGGTAGCCGCGCGGGCGCACGGGTGGGAACAGCGTGCTCAGGTGGTAGTCGACGTCGGCCGCGGTGAGCGGCAGCGGGAGCGCGCCCCGGATCCAGTCGCGCAGGGTGGCGCCGGGCGGGGCGTCCCAGCGGTCGCCGTCCCGCCGGACACAGGTGAGCGGGGCCGCGAGCGCGTAACGCACCCAGTCTTCCGCCGGGTCGGCCGAGACGCCCACGGGGTGGGTGAGCCGGGGATCCATGGCCCACCAGGCGGCCATGCGCGCCGAGGAGAGCCCGGTGTCGCGACCGGCGTGGAAACGGGAGTTGCCGAACGCGGCCAGCAGCGGCGGGCCGAGGGCGGACACGGCCGCCCAGCGCAGCGGCAGATCGGTGCCGGCGTCGAGGCAGACCTGGAGACCGGCCGTGCTGCACATCATCACGCGGCCGTCGCCGCCACGCTCGTCGAACGCCTGCTCCATGGCGTCGTAGCGCGGGGTGCGCACGAGGCGGCGGGGAGCGCGGTGGGGGTCGATGCCGTGCGAGCCGAGGACCAGGCCGGACGCCTCGAGAAGGACGGTGAGATGAGCCAGGTCGGCGGAGACCGCCGCGTGCAGCGCGCTCAGGGTGGGGAAGGGGGCGGACGAGATCTCGACCTGGCCGCCGGGCTCGATGCTGATCGTGCCGCCGGCGGGCAGGGGATGCGGCGGGTGGGACGAGCCGAGGGTGGCTGGGGTGTGCCGGCCGAGCGCCTGCCGCAGCGTCTCGACGGCCAGCGGCGCCTCGGGCGCCGCGATGCTGTGCACCGTCCATTCCAGTTCGGCGCCGATCAGCGCCGGGGGGCCGGTCTTGAAGCAGATGGCACGGATGCGCGCCTCCACCTCGCTCTGGGCGCGGAGGACGGTCGCCGGGTCGGCGTCACCTTCCGCCAGCAACCGCATGCTGTTGGTCATGGGCCCGAATTTACGGCCGGGGTCCGACATTTTTCCGGCGGCCCGGCGGCCGGTCCAACGTGTACCGCCGACACGCTGGGAGTTCCCCTGACAGTGATCTGAGTCACTGAAAATGGGAAGCGTTTCACTTGATCAAGGGCCTGGGTTAAGCGCCACTTAAGGTCATGCAACCGGCAGTCACCTGCGGAAACGTTGATTCCTTGGAGAATCCTGAACCCTTCATCGACCACCTTCGTACCTTCTGTCGCGCGTCCCGGCGGAGTGGCGCGCACACCGGTGGAGTTAAGGAGTCTCGATGGCGGGGACCGGAATCGACACCTCGATCCTGCACAAGGGCGCGCACAGCGCGTCCTACTTCGACCTTTCCCGCAGCGCGGGCGAGGGCGTCGAGATCGTGGACTTTTGTATCCCCTGCAACCCGTACTTCCCGACGCCGGAGATGTTCGACGAGCTCAGCCGCGACCTGAAGAACATCCTGAAGTACTACCCGAGCGACTCGTCCAGCATCACCAAGAAGCTGTGCAGCGTGCTCGGCCTGCACCCGCAGACCGTCGCCATGGCCAACGGCTCGACCGAGCTGATCACCTGGATCGACCACCTGCTCATCAAGGAGAGCGTGGCCATCCCGATCCCGACGTTCGGCCGCTGGACCGACCAGCCGCTCGAGACGGGCAAGCGGGTCGACATGTTCCCGCTCCAGGAACGGGACGGCTTCCGGCTCAACCTCGACGACTACGTGCGGTTCATCCGCGACCGTGGCTCGCGCGTCGCCGTGGTGTGCAACGTGAACAACCCCGACGGCTGCTACCTGCCCCGCCGCGACGTCATCCGCTTCATGGACATGCTCGGCGACCTCGACCTGGTCATCATCGACGAGTCGTTCATCGACTTCTCCGACCTGGAGCAGTACCCGTCGGTCGGCCCGGACGCGGTCATCCGGTCCAACGCGATCGTGCTCAAGAGCCTCGGCAAGAATTTCGGCCTGCACGGCATCCGCTTCGGCTACCTGATGGCGAACCCGGCCATCGCCGGCAAGATCGGCAAGGCGCTGCCCAAGTGGAACCTCAACTCGCTGGCCGAGAAGGTCGTCTTCATGATCCAGGAGCACGAGGACGACTACGAGGACAGTCTGCGCCTGCTCAGCCGCGACCGCCGGGCCATGGCGGGCGAGCTGGCCCGTATCCCGGGGCTGACCGTCTTCCCCTCGCAGGGCAACTTCATCCTGGTCAAGCTGCCCACCGAGTGGTCCGGCACGGCGCTGCGCGACTACCTGGTGGCCAACCACGGCGTCTACACCCGCGAGTGCGGCAACAAGCTGGGCATGACCAGCCAGTTCATGCGCCTCGTGGTGCGTCCCGCGCGCGACGTCGACCGTCTCATCGACGGCATGATGGACTACGGCCGTCAGTTCCGGGTGCGCTCGTACGAGGAGCCGGCCGAGCCCCGCCGCGGCTGGGAGACCCCGCGCGAGGAAGCCCCCGACAACCTCATCCAGTACCCGTCGCGCCGTTCGGGCGAGTACACGGCCCGTCGTGCCGCCAATGCGTAGCTGCCTGGTACGCCGGCCGCACCGGTGGGCCAGATCCCGCCGGCCGAAGAGCCCTCGGCGACGCCGTAAATAGTCCGCGCGTCGGCCGCCGTGATCGATCGACAGTCATCTTCGCGTCACCCGGGTGTCGCCACGCCGTCGCCCCCTTGCCATGAGCCGCCGCAAGGGTGACGGTCGATGAACGTCCGCTGAGGAGGCGCCGATGCCCACCCGCCGTCAGCTACTGTCCGGCGCCGCCGTGGCGGCCGGGGTCGCGGCCCTGCCGCCCGCCGAGCAAGCTTACGGAGAGGCCGCCGAGGCCCACGGGGGCGGCAGCCTCTTCCCGCTCGGCGTGGCCAGCGGCGACCCGCTACCCCATTCGGTCATTCTCTGGACGCGGTTGATCCGGGACGGCCTGCGCCGCCCGGTCGAGGTGGAGTGGCAGGTCGCCCGGGACGAGCGGTTCCGCCGGATCGTCCGGGACGGCCGAACGGTCGCCCGGCCCGAGCTCGCCCACTCGGTGCACGTCGACGCCCGCGGCCTCGACGACGGCCACGAGTACTTCTACCGGTTCCGCGCGCTCGGCCGGATCAGCCCGACCGGCCGGACGAAGACCGCCGGTCCCGCCGGGACGCTGCGCTTCGGCGTCGTGAACTGCCAGGACTTCCAGAACGGCTACTGGCCGGCCTACTGGGGGCTGGCCGCCGAGGATCTCGACGTGGTCGTGCATCTGGGCGACTACATCTACGAGTACGACCCGGACAGCCGCTTCGCCGACCGCCGTCACACCACGCCGGCCACTCCCGGGATCGACCAGCTGGTGACGCTCGACGACTACCGGGCCCGCCACGCGCAGTACAAGACCGACCCGGCGCTGCAGGCCGCCCACGCCGCGTTCCCGTGGATCGTCACCTGGGACGACCACGAGACCGAGAACAATTACGCCGGCCTGATCGACGAGATCGACGACACCGGCGCCAAACGGCAGACGCTCGCCCAGTTCACCCGCCAGCGCGCCGCCGCCTACCAGGCTTACTACGAGCACATGCCGATCCGGGCCGACCCGCGCCCGGGCCGGGCCGACCTGCGCATCTTCCGCCGGTTCGACTTCGGCCGGCTGCTGCGCCTCAACGTGCTCGACACCCGCCAGTACCGCAGCGATCAGCCCGGCGGCTTCCCCGGCGACTTCGGCCTGGCCGCGGCCGGCGAGACGAACACCGGCACGCTCACCGGCGAGCACCAGGAAAGCTGGCTGAAGGCCGGGCTCGACCACTCGCCGGCCCGCTGGAACGTCGTCGCCCAGCAGGTGATGATGAGCCGGATCAAGTTCCCGAACCCGACCGGCGCCCCGGTGCCGCCGATCGTCGCCAACCTCGACCAGTGGGACGGCTACGCGCCGCAGCGCACCCGCTTCCTCAACTACCTGGCCGACAAGCGGGTCGAGAACCCGGTGATCCTGGCCGGCGACATCCACTCGACCTGGTTCTCCGAGCTGCGCACCGACTTCGACCGGCCCGAGCTGAAGCCGGTCGCCGTCGAGTTCACCGCGACCTCGGTCAGCTCCGACTTCCCGATCGCCTTCGACGCGCCGCTCAAGCAGGTCAACCCGACGCTCAACCCGCACGTGCGCTACTTCGACGGCTCCCGGCGCGGCTACCTGCGCTGCCTGGTCACCGGGGGCGCCTGGCACACCGACGTGCGCACCGTCGACACCATCGACGTCCGCGAGACACCGGTCACCACGAGCTCGTCGTGGACCGTCGAGGCGGGGACCAGCGTTCTGACCCGATAAAGGGAACCAGCGTCCTGACCCGATAAAGTCGACGCGATGCGCACGAAGGAGCAGTTGACCGAGGACATCCGCGACAACAAGCGTGCGGTGCTGGTGGTCAACACTCACTCGCGCCGCGGGCGGCTGCTCTACGAGGCCGCCCGCGACCGCCTGATCGAGGCCGGGTTCACGCTGCTGGGCGCGTGCGCGGTCGACCGGCCCCGGCAGTTGCCCCACATCCTCGCCGAGGGCCTGGCCAAGCAGCCCGACCTGCTGATCGCGGGCGGCGGCGACGGCACGATCAGCACCGCGGCCCGGCTGCTGGCCCACCAGGACGCCGCGCTCGGGCTGCTTCCCCTGGGCACCACGAACAACTTCGCGCGCACCGCCCACACCCCGCTCGACCTCGGCGAGGCGGTCGAGGTGCTGGTGAAGGGCAAGGTGATCGACCTCGACCTCGGGCTGGCGGGCGACGAGCCGTTCACCAACCACGTCGGGGTGGGGCTGTCGGCCGAGGTGATGCTCAAGGCGCCGCGGCCGCTCAAGCGCCTGCTCGGCCGCTACGCCTACCCGCTCACCGCGCTGGGGCTGCTCGCCAGGCACGAGCCACTGCGCATCACCGTACGGACGGCCGGCCGCAGCCACGACTTCCGGAGCCACCAGGTGTACGTCGCCAACGGCGGCCACCACGCCGGGCGCCCCATCGCGGGCGACGCCGACGCCGACGACCGGCTCCTGGTGGCGTACACGGTCGGCGGCCCCTCGCGGCGTGAGCTGCTCGTCGAGACTGCCCGCAACGCGGCCCGGGGCCCCTCGCGCACGCTGCGGGAAGAACCGTTCCTGGCGGTCGACGAGCTGTGGCTCGAGACCGACCGCCCGGCCCGCGTCGAGGTCGACGGCGAGCCCGCCGGCAGCACGCCGATGCGGATCGGCCTGGCCGCCAACGCGCTGCGGGTGATGGCGCCCGTCGATGCGCCGGACCGCTGACCGGCCGGGAAAATTAATTCCGGCACGACTGCACAGACTCGGCACGGGGGGCGTCGTAGTGATTGTGACCTTCGAGCAGTTTGCGATGGCCCGGCTTCCGAGTCTCCTGCGCTACGCGGTCGTCCTCACCGGCGACCGCGAGCTGGCCCAGGACGTCGTTCAGGAGGTCCTGGCCCGGGCGCAAGTCCGATGGCGGCGGATCAGCGAGGCGGAATCGCCCGAGGCGTACGTGCGGCGCATGGTGCTCAACGAGTACCTGTCGTGGCGGCGCAGCTGGGCGGTCCGCCACGTGCACTCGGTCGGTGAACGGCTGGTCGAGCTGGATGACGCCCGCGGCGGCGTGCGCGATCACGCCGAGGGTGTCGTCATGGCCGACATCCTCTGGCGGCGCCTGGCCACTCTCGGGCGCAAACAGCGGGCCGTCCTGGTGCTGCGCTACTACGAGCAGCTGGACGACGACCAGATCGCCGACCTGCTGGGGTGTTCCCAGGCAACGGTGCGCAGCCACGCCTCGAGGGCTCTGAAAACGCTCCGGCTCTCACCGGAGCTCATGGAACGCATTCCCGCCGAGGAGAAGTCGTGACCGACCGCGATCAATTGCGCGAGGCCTTCGAGAGCCACGAGCACAACACCCCTGACCCCTCCGCGGTCTACGCCCGCGTCCAAGAGCTTTCCCAGAAGTACAAGCGGCGCCGGCGGGGCGCACAGATCGCCGCCGGTGGCGTGCTCGGCGCCGGCCTGATCGCCGGGGCCATCAACCTGCCCGCGTTCCTGCCGGCCAACAACGCGGCGGGCAACACCGCCGCCGGTGTGCCGGCCGCGGCGCCCGCCAGCCCGAGCGCCGACCCCGAGAAGCAGCGCGACGCGCAGTTCGAGGCCTACTACGACGCCGGCTTCGGCTACGACGACGCCGGCCGCCTGGCCAAGATCTGGAAGATGAGCGACGACGACCGAATCGCGGTCAAGGCCGAGGCCGGCCGCCGCCTGCTGCTCGGCGAGACGCTGCCGATCAAGCCGCAGCCCGATGCCCCGGTCGGGGAAGAGACGACCAGGCCGATCGACGACGCGCGGTTCACCGCGTTCTTCAACGCCGGCTACACCTATACCGAGGCCGAGAAGCTGGCCAAGATCTGGAAGATCGCCGACCCGTCCGACGCCAAGCTCGAGGCGGGCAAGCGCCTGCTGGCCGGCCAGGAACTGCCGGTCAAGCCGACGGCCGAGGGCGTGAAGGAGGCGCTCACCGCCAAGCGGGTCAGCAAGTTCTTCGACACCGGCTACGACGTCGAGGACGCGGTCAAGCTGGCCAAGGTGTGGAACCTGAAGGACGCCTGGTCGGCCAAGGTCGAGGGCGGCAAGCGCCTGCTGGCCGGTCAGACCCTTCCGATCCAGCCGTGACGGCACGGTTGCGCCGGCGTATCGGCTTCGAGATCGAGCTGATGGCGCCCCGCGGCGCCAGCCGGCGCAGCCTCGCCGACGACCTGGCCGCCCGCTGCGGCGGCCGGGTCCGCCCGGTCTGGCACCGCGACAGTGAGCCGTCGCTGGTGCCCGGCCTGGGCAAGTTCCTCAACCTCACGCTGGGCTTCGCGGTCGACCGGCCGGACGGAAGCCCGCTGTGCGCCCTGGTCGACGACATCACCCTGCTCGACGGCCTCGATCCGCGCACGCCGGCCCGGCCGGGCTGGTTCCGGGTGCTCAGCGACGAGCCCCGGCTGCTGAGCCTGCTCGCCGAGCAGTGCGACCCGGCCGGACCGCTCGACACGGTGCTCGACACGGCCGCCTCCCTGTGGGGCGCCAAGCCGTCGCAGATCGGCGACGTCTTCCGGCTCGACGATCCCGACGGGGGCACGATCGCGCTGGCCGCCCCGGCCGGCTCCGAGCGCGAGCGGCCGTGCGAGATCGTGACGCCGCCGATCGCCGCCGGTCACGACGAGGCACTCGAGGAGCTGCTCGGCCCGGCCCGGGAGCTCGGCTTCACGGTTCCCCGCGAGGCCGCCGTCCACCTGCACTTCGACGGCGGCCCGTTCCGGGGGCCGACCGCCCTGGCCAACGTGGTGCGCCTGTTCGCCGGCTGGCGCGAGCCGTTGCGGGCGCTGCTGCAGACCAATCCGGCCTGCCGCCGCCTCGCCCCGCTGCCCGGGCCGCTGGTGGCCGCCACCACCGGCCGGCCCGGGTGGGACGAGCTGCGCGCCGCGGCCAAGGAGGGCGGGCTCACCAAGTTCTTCGACGTCAACCTGACGCAGCTGTTCGCCGAGCGCCCGGTGCGTGACACGGTCGAGGTCCGCATCCTGCCCGGGGCGATCACCACCGCCGAGGTCGTCGACCGCGCCGCCCTGGTCGAGCTGTTGCTCGAACGCTGCCTGTTCTCGTCGTCGCTGCCCGAGCCCGACCCCGACCCGGCCGAGGCTGTGGAGCAGCTGATGCATCTCGCGGCCGAGGCCCTGGCCCGGCGCTAGCTGATCGTCACCGTGCTCTCGGCGGACAGGCGGATGGACGCGGCGGCGGGCGGCCCCGGACGGCCGAAGAGCCAGCCCTGGCCGCGGTCGCAGCCCAGGGTGCGCAGCAGTTCGGCGTGGTGAGCCGTCTCGACGCCCTCGGCCACGGTGGTCAGCCCCAGGCTGCGGGCCAGGTCGACGACCGCGCGCACCAGCGCGGCCTGCTGGGCGTCGGCCGGGTCGACCGGCATGAACGACTTGTCGATCTTCAGAATGTCGATCGGGAGGTCGCGCAGGTAGGCCAGCGACGAGTACCCGGTGCCGAAGTCGTCGATCGCCACCCGGACGCCGTCGGCGCGCAGCTCGCTCAGGTGGGTCAGGACCAGTTCGGTGTGCGCCCCCGAACGCACCAGCACGCCCTCGGTGATCTCGATCGTCAGAGCGTTCGCCGGCAGGCCGCTGTCGGTCAGGGCCTGGCGCACCTGGTCGGCGAAGTACGGTTCGGCCAGCTGCCGGGGCGACACGTTCACCGCGATGGTCGTGCCGTGCCGGCGGTGCCAGGGAGCCGCCTCGGCGCAGGCCTGCCGCAACACCCACTCGCCCAGGGCGACGATCAGACCGCTGTCCTCGGCGGCCGGGATGAACTTGTCCGGTCCCACCGGCGGCTGCCCGGGCGGCGTCCAGCGCACGAGGGCCTCGAAGCCCACCGAGGCGCCCGATCGCAGCGCGACGATCGGCTGGTAGTGCACCGCGAACTCGCCCGCGTCGAGGGCCGCGCGGAGCCGCTCGACGATGCGGATCCGCTCGGCCTGCTCGTGCCGCAGACGAGGGTCGAAGAGCTCCTGGCGGTCCTTACCGGCCGCCTTGGCCGCGTAGAGCGCCAGGTCGGCGTCGCTGAGCAGCTCGTCGGGGCCGGCCGGAGGCGCCAGACGACGGATGCCGATGCTGGCCGTGACGTGCAGCGTGTGGCCGCTGACCTCGACCGGGCGGCGCAGCGTGGCCAGCACGGCGTCGGCCCGGGCCTTCACCTCGGCGATGCCCGCGGCCGGCAGCAGCATCACGAACTCGTCGCCGCCGGGACGGGCCAGGGTCTCACCGGGGCCGAGCAGCCGGCCCAGCCGTTCGGCCGCCTCGACCAGCAGCTGGTCGCCGATCGGGTGGCCGAGCCGGTCGTTGACGTCCTTGAAGCCGTCCAGGTCGAGCATCAGCAGCGCGCCCCGGCGCTGACCGGCCTGACAGACGAGGGTGAGGCGCTCGTCGAACAGGTGACGGTTGGGCAGTCCGGTGAGGCTGTCGTGCAGCGCCATACGCCGCATCGACTCCTGCAGCTCGGCCTGCTCGGACAGCGAGCGGCCCAGCGACGCCGCCTGGTGCTCGGCCAGCCGGATGGCCAGAGCCATCCGGACCACCAGCAGCACGGCGCCGATCGCGGTCAGGGTGAGCGGCACGCTCAGGTCGTGCGGTCCCAGGTCGTGCGGGTCGCGGTCGGTGAACAGGGAGTGCGCCATGGCCAGGGGGCTGACGATCACCAGGGCCACGTGCAGCGTCAGCGAGCGCCGGGCGCTCACCCGGGCGCCGGGGGCCGGTTCCAGGCGGGCCGCGCCGGGGTGCAGGGCAGCCGCCCCGATCAGCACGTACGCCCCGATGTAGGCGCCCACGCTCAGGTTCATCGCGCCGTCGAGGGACTCGCCCCGGGTGACCTGCAGGAAGTAGCGGACGTCGGAGGCGGCCATCAGCAGGGCCGCGGCGAGCACGATGAGGTGCGGGTGGGTCAGGCGGGCCTGGACGACGATCAGCCGCACCGCCAGCCCGGTGACCAGCGCGTCGAGGAAGGGGTAGGCGATGACGACCGGGTTGGGGTGCGTCGCCGGGTTGTCGAGGACGTACGGGTCGTACAGGAAGACCCAGGCCAGGACGGCGCCGGTGCACAGCACGACACCGGTCTCGGTGAGCCCGGCCCAGCGGGAGGCGCCGGACCGGCCGGCCAGCAGCGCGAGCCCGGCGATCAGGGCCGGATACGAGGCCATGAACAACGCGTCGAAGAGCGTGATGCCGGCCCCCGGAACCAGGATCACGCCCGGCGCGACGGCCCAGGTGATCGGCCCGGCCGCGCCGAACCCGGCCGCGACTGCGAGCAGCGACCAGGCCAGTCGCCGGTCCGGCCGGTGCACGCGGATGCCGAGCACGACGGCGGCGACCGCGCAGGCGCCCGTGAGGCCGTAGACGGTCAGCTCGCCCGTGGTTCCCAGCGGCGGCGCGACCACGAGGATCAGCGGCGCCGCGACGGCCAGGAGCCAGCACCACCACCATCGACGGGCACGCGAGAGCATCGCGCCCCCTCCTTTCGGCCCGACACCGTCATCTGTCCCATCGGCAGCGCGCGGCGTTCCTCAAGCGATCCGGTAAGTTGTCGTCGCGTGGCACGAGCTCTCGACGACGCGCAACCCCCGGCCGACTCCGTCTCGCTGGACTACTTCACCGGGCTCTACCTGGCGAAGGACGATCCGTGGGACCTGGCGACGAAATGGCACGACCGCCGCAAGTACGCGGTGACGGTGGCCAGCCTGCCCCGCGAGCGCTACCGCCGTTGTTACGAGCCGGGCGCCTCGATCGGGCTGCTCACCGCCCTGCTGGCGCCGCGCTGCGACGAGGTGCTGGCCGTCGACTCGGTGGACTCCGCCGTCGAGCAGGCCCGCGAGGTGGTTCGCGACTTGGCGAACGTACGGGTGGAGCGGGCCAACCTGCCGGCCGAGCTGCCCGACGCCACCTTCGACCTGATCGTCGTGGGCGACCTGCTCTACTACTTCAACGAGGCTGACCTGCACGCCACCCTGGACGGCCTGGTGCAGCGGCTGGAGCCGGGCGGCGACATCGTCGGTGTGCACTTCCGCGACCGGGCCACCGGCGGCAACTACGACGGCTTCCAGGTGCACGAGGCGCTGGCGGCCCGGCCCGGGCTGGAGCGGGTCGTCCACCACGAGGACGAGTGGTTCCTGCTCGACGTGTTCCGGCGCACAGTGCCGGTGTAAGGACCGCGGAGTACGTTCGGTCCCATGGTGACCGCGCTCTCGATTCTCGACCTCGCCCCGATCAGCAGCGGGCAGACCCCGCTCGAGAGCTTCGAGGCCAGCGTCGCGCTGGCCCGGGCCGCGGAACGTACGGGCTACGAGCGCGTCTGGTACGCCGAGCACCACAACATGCCCAGCATCGCGTCCTCGGCGACCAGCGTGGTGATCGGCTACGTGGCCGCCCACACCGAGCGCATCCGGCTCGGCTCGGGCGGTGTCATGCTGCCCAACCACTCGCCGCTGGTGATCGCCGAGCAGTTCGGCACGCTGGCCACGCTCTACCCCGGCCGCATCGACCTGGGCCTGGGCCGCGCCCCCGGCACCGACCAGAACACGATGCTCGCGCTGCGCCGCGACAACAGCTCGGCCGACTCGTTCCCGCAGGACGTTCTCGAGCTCAACGGCTACCTCACGGGTCACACCCGGGTGCCGGGCGTCCAGTCGGTGCCCCGTCCGCAGTCGCCGGTTCCGCTCTACATCCTCGGCTCGTCGCTGTTCGGCGCCCAGCTGGCGGCTCAGCTCGGCCTGCCGTACGCGTTCGCCTCGCATTTCGCTCCCGACGCGCTGCACCAGGCCGTCACCGTCTACCGCGAGACGTTCAGCCCGTCCGAGCAGCTGGCCGAGCCCTACGTGATCGCCGGGGTCAACGTCTTCGCGGCCGACGACACCGCGACCGCGGAAGAGCAGCGAACCCGGGCCTACCGGGCCCGCACCCGGGCGATGATCACGCGGGGCGCGCGCGGGGCCAACTTCACCGACGCCGAGATCGACGCCTTCCTGGCTTCCCCGGGCGGGGCGGGCCTGGCCAACATGACCCGGTACACCGCGGTCGGCACGCCCAGCGAGGTCCGCGAGTATCTGGAGAAGTTCGCCGAGGAGGCGAAGGCCGACGAACTCATCACCGCTCACCACGCGTCGGCCGTGACCGATCGGGTGCGCTCGGTCGAACTCACCGGCGAGATCATGCGGGCATCGAAATAGCTCGAAGTCATTCTGGGAAAGGGTGGCCATCGTCACCCTGCCGGGTTTGTTTCATTCACTGAAACACTGCGTCACCAATGCCTGGGAATTGTGATTCCGGTCGCCGTATAAATCGGTCTTAAGCGCACGTTCGTGACGGTGTTCCCGGCCACTGAGCTGCCGGTCCGCACCCTGAGTGGCCGGGTGGGCGGCGACCGCGGCCTTTCTCGGCCTAAGATCCTTTGAATTCGGAGAATGCATTGTGGGCACGTGGCCGAGGGGTGAAGCGACGTTATGGTCGACCGACCGATCCGGGAGTGGAACGGCCTGACCATTCCCGACACCGGTGTGTACAAATTGGACGATGCGCACAAGCGGCTCGGATTCCTCGCCCAGCACATGATGGTGAGCCCGGTCCGCGGCGAGTTCTCCCGCGGCAACGCGACGATCGTCGTGGCGGAGGACCCGATGCGCTCGTCGGTGACGGCCACCATCGACACCACCAGTCTCACCACGCACAACGCCGATCGCGACACGCACCTGTCGGGCCCCGACTTCCTCGACGTCGAGCGCTACCCGGTGATCACGTTCCGCAGCACCGGTGTGCAGTGGCAGCAGAACAACGACGAGATCTTCCTGTGGGCCCGGCTGCGCAACAACCCGCTGTCGCGCCGGCCCAACGCCGCGGCGGTGCCGGCGGCCCGGCCCAGCGGCAGGTTCGTGGTGAACGGCCTGCTCACGATCCGCGACGTGACCCGGCCGATCGACCTCAACGTCGAGTACGGCGGCGCGCGCCGCGACCCCTACGACCGTGACATCTTCGGGTTCAGCGCGACCGCCGACTTCGAGCGCGAGGACTTCGGCCTGGTGTGGAACGTGCTGCTCGAGAGCGGCGGCTTCCTGGTCGGCAAGAGCGTGCGCATCGAGATCGCCGGCGAGGCCATCCTCGAGACGGCCGGTTAGGACTGCTCCGGGCGGAAGCTGCGGCGGTAGCTGTGCGGGCTGGTGCCGACGACGCGCTTGAAGCGGTCGCGGAAGGCCGTGGGGGAGCCGAAGCCGACCTGTGAGCCGATCCGGTCGACGGGGTGGGCGGTCGTCTCCAGCAGGTGCTGGGCGCGGCGGATGCGGGCCCGGTGCAGCCACTGCAGCGGCGTGGTGCCGATCTGTTCGCGGAAGCGCCGGTTCAGCGTCCGGGTGCTCATGCCGGCCCGGCCGGCGATCGCCTCCAGCGTCAGGTCGTGCGCGGCGTTGTCGTCGAGCCAGCGCAGCAGCGGTTCCAGCTCGGACCCGCGCGGCGCCGGCGGCTGCTGGGGCACGATGAACTGGGCCTGGCCGCCCTCGCGCTCCAGCGGCATCACCGACAGCCGGGCGGCCTGCGCGGCCAGCGCCGAGCCGTGGTCGCGGCGCAGCAGGTGCAGGCACAGGTCGAGCCCGGCGGCGGCGCCGGCCGAGGTGAGGAACTGCCCCTCGTCGACGTACAGCACCCCGGGGTCGAGCTCGACCGCCGGGAACATCGCGCGGAACTGGGCGGCGCCGAGCCAGTGGGTGGTGGCCCGGCGGCCGTCGAGCAGGCCGGTGGCGGCCAGGACGAAGGCGCCGGCGCAGATCGAGGCGATGCGGGCGCCGCGGCTCGCGGCCGCCCGCAGGGCGGTCAGAACCTCTTCCGGTACGGGCTGAGTGGCGTCGTGGCAACCCGGGAGCACGATCGTGCCGGCCGGCTCGAGCGCCTCGAGGCCGTGCTCCGCCCGCACGGTGAAGGCCTGCGCGCTGACCTCCGGCTGCGGGGCGCACACGCGTACGTCGTAGGGCCGCGAGCCGTCGGCCAGGCGCACCCGGCCGAAGACCTCGAGCGGGGTGGCGAGGTCGAAGGCGACGACGTTGTCGAGCGCGAGAACGGCGAGCCGATGCATGCCCGGCAGTGTATGGCGAGAATCCGTTGACCTGTGTCATTCGAGCCACTTCCGGATCTCCGGGCTCGCCCATACGGTCGGTGACCGTGACAAAAGTGCTGCTCTCCCTGCATGTTCTCGCGGCGATCGTGGCCATCGGCCCGGTCACCGTGGCGGCCAGCATGTTCCCGGCCGCGGTGCGCCGGGCCGACCTCGACCAGATGCGTACCCTGCACCGGATCAGCCGCGTCTACGCGCTGGTCGGGCTGGCTGTTCCGGTGCTCGGGCTGGCCACCGGGGCGTCCCTGGGCGTCCTGACCGACGCCTGGCTGCTCGTCTCGATCCTGCTCACGGTGCTGGCCGCCGCGGTGCTCGGCTACGCGATCCTGCCGGCCCAGGCGGCCGCCCTGTGGTCGCAGGACCCCGTCGACGCGGGCCGCCTGGGCATGGTCTCCGGCGTCTTCAACCTGCTCTGGGCCACGGTGGTCGTCCTGATGATCGTGCGCCCCGGCTCGACGACGGGCGCGTGACGATGAGGCTGCTGCGGGCCGCCGCCGGTGTCGAGTTCTTCTCGTTGCTGGTGTTGCTGGGCAATCTGGCCACCGTTCACGTGCCGTGGGTCGCCGCGCTGCTCGGCCCCCTGCACGGCTGCGCCTACCTGCTGGTCATCGGGGCCACCGTGGCGGCGACGGGCCGGACGCGGCCCCGGCTGCTCGCCGTGGTGCCCGGCGTCGGAGGGCTGCTGGCTCTCCGGGCCATACCGGCGTGAGGTGCGTCGCCCGGCGGGACGGATTTCTCAACCGTGCGTCCGCGGTGTCGATACGGAGCTTCATGGGTCGCCGGGGCCCGTATCGAGCGGAGGGGGTCGCGCGTGGCCGACTCCGTGCCCGTCGTGGCCAGACTGCGCCGCGACCCCGTCCTGGCCGCGTTCGTGGCCTGGACAGGGCTCGCAGCGCTGCTGTTCTTCCTTCTCGACGGGCATGCCGCCGGTCAGGTCCGGGTGTTCTGGGCGTTCCAGTCGCCGATGGACCTGATGCTCGCGTTCTGCTCGTGGCGGGTGGCCCGGCTGGCCACCGGCGCGGTCCGCCGGTTCTGGCTGGTTCTGACCGCGGTCGGCCTCTTGTTCACCGTGGGCGACACCTCCCAGGCCATCCTCAGCTTCACGCCGGGAGAGTGGACGACGACCGGGGGCCCGGTGCAGACCGCCTGCTTCGGCATCGGGCTCACCGCGGTGGTGGTGGCGATGCTGGCCCACCCGCATCCGACCCGGTCCGGCCGGGAGCGGCTCGGCTTCTGGCTCGACTCGGCGACCGTGCTGACCGCAGGCGGCGTGGTCGCCTGGTGCCTGCTCGCGACGCCCGGTGAATACTCCCAGCCGCAGCTGCTGGCCGTGATCGCCGCGACCGGCGTGAGCATCACGGCCGCGTTCGCCGCCATCAAGATGATCCTGAGCGGCAACGCGCCCATGCACACGGCGGCCGCCATCCCGATGATCGGCTCGGCGGCCGCGATGGCCGTCGGCATGTCTCTCGCGCCGCAAGCGGGCAGCGTGGTGCCGCCGGTGGTGTACCTGGTGGGCTTCCTGCCCACCCTGCTGATCAACAGCGGCCCGCGCATCCAGTTCCTGCTGGCCGGCGCCGACCGGACCACGGCGTTCGGCCAGCGCCGGCGTAAGCCCTACAGCCTCCTGCCGTACGCCGCCATGGTGGTCGCCTTCGGCGCGCTGATCGTGGTGCTGCCGGCGGGCGTGACCACCCGCCTGTGGGGCGTGGTGGCCGGGCTCGTGCTGATCTGCGGGCTGGTGGCGGGCCGGCAGCTGGTGGCCTTCCACGACAACAGCGCGCTGATCGACCGCCTGCGCGAGCACGAGACCCGCCTGCGGCACCAGGCGAACTTCGACGGCCTGACCGGCCTGGCCAACCGCACCCACTTCCACGACCAGGTCGCGCACGCCCTGGCGGCGCCGTCGGCCCGGGTGTCGGTGCTGCTGGTCGACCTGGACGGCTTCAAGGCCGTGAACGACACGATGGGCCACGCGGCCGGCGACGCCCTGCTGACGGCGGTCGCGGACCGGCTGCGCACCGCGATCCGCGCCGGCGACCTGGCCGCCCGTCTGGGCGGCGACGAATTCGCCGTCCTGCTGCCGGACTGCGTAGCCCCCGAGGCGTCCCGGACGGCCGAACGCATCCTCGCCGCCCTGACCGTTCCCGAACAGATCGACGGCATCCCGGTGCGAGCGGCCGCCAGCATCGGCGTGGCCGCCGCGACCCCGGGCTCCGACGTGACGTCCCTGCTGCGCGACGCCGACGTGGCCATGTACACGGCCAAGCGCCGGGGCACGAACACGTGGCTACGTCACGACCCCACCATGACCCACGCGAGCTGACCGTAGTATCCGGTGCGTGCACGCGCCGGACAGCTATGCGGACCTGTGGGGAACGGATCGGGGACGGCAGAACGCCGCCTATGAGTCTCTGATGGCCGCTACCGAGCAGTCTGTGCCATGGGCCGACTCCGTGTGGGACGACGTCAAGAACCACCTGACCGACCGCGACAACCACAACCGGGCGATCGCCGGGCAGCTGCTGTGCAACCTGGCCGCACACGACACCGGGGACCGGATTCTGGCCGACCTGCCGGCGCTCGTCACGGTCTCCAGAGACCCCCGGTTCGTCACCGCGCGGCACACCCTGCGGTCGCTGTGGAAGATCGGGCTCGCCGGGGAGAAACAACGCGGTGGGCTGCTCGAGGCTCTTCGGGCGCGCTACCGCGACAGCTTCGACGAGAAGAACGGCACTCTGGTGCGCGGCGACCTCGTCGAGTCGTTGCGCCGGCTGCACGACGCCGTCCCCGACGAGCAGGTGAGCGCCCTCGCGCACGAGATCATCGCCGCCGAACCGGACGAGAAGCACCGCAAGAAGCACGCCAGGTTCTGGCGTTGATCAGTACTCCACCAGGTCGGTCAGGGGTGTGGGCTGGCTGATGTTGGCCGGCGCGTTCCACTTCTGCAGCTCGGACCGGTTGCACACCGAGACCTTGACCTTGCTGGTGCCGTCGCCGTGGAAGTCGTTGGCCACGCCGCTGGCCTGGTCGGTGGGTTGCAGGCAGTTGCCCTTGTAGTCCTTGATGCGGTAGCTGGTGCCGTAGTCACCGGTGTCGTGGTAGACGGTCCAGGTCAGGTTCTGCTGGGCCTGGGCGGCCGGGGTGGCGCACTGCACGACCGTTACCCACGAGGTAGACGTCACGATGCCGGGTGAGCGCAGGCAGTAGTTGTTGGCGGCGGCGCCGTTCTTGCTGTTGCTGGTGGCGGTCGTGTTGTTGACGATGATGGGCCCGGTCGCGGTGATGTTGGGGATCACCGGTGTCGGGTGGACCCACTGCTGGTTGAAGTCGACGACGCCGCCGGGGTCCTGCTTGCAGAACCAGGCGATCATGTAGGTCGAGCCCGTCGACTTGTTCGTGACGTCCAGGCACCGGCTGAACTGGGCGTAGTTGACCAGCTGGTTGGTGCTGTCGCCGGCCATGCCCGCGCCGACACCGGTCGCCGAACGCCAGATGACCGTCTGGGTGTTGCCCGAGCAGCCGCCCAGGACCACTGCACGGTCAGCCGTCGAGCCCGGGGCCTTGACGTTCACGCAGGAGCTCCCGTCGGACTTGCTCGCGGGTGTGGTGGAGTGGAACTGCGAGCTGCCGTCCAGCGCCCACTGGAACGTGGTGGTGCGGACGGCCGGGCATGGCCGGAAGACCACCGCCGTACCCGCCTTGCGGTCGCCCGAGTACAGGCACATGCCGGACGGGGCGTCGGACGACTCCGAGTTGATCAACTTGAGGTACAGGTCGGCCGTGTAGCCGAACTGCTGCCGGCTGCTGCCGTCGCACGGGGCCATGAGGACAGCGGTGTTGGCCGCCGGGGCCTTGCTCGACGTGGAGTCCATGCACTGGTTGCCGAGGGGGGACGACGCGATCCGGATCTGGCCGCCCGGGATGTTCGTGTTGCTGGTGGAGAACACGTAGGTGGCGACCAGGTTCCGCTTGGTCGCGCCACCGGTGCCGACCGAGCTGACGACCGCCGTGGTGGGCACCTCGGTGACGGGGCAGGGCATGTCGAGGCCGTCCTGGTCGCGGTACTTGAGGGTCACCGCGTACGTGAGCTTGTCGCCGTTCGACCTCAGGCCGGCGTCGCCGGTGAGCGTGCACGGGGGCAGGTTCTCCAGGTAGCCGCTCTGCGTGTCCTGGTCGGCGGCCGCGCGGACCCGGGCCATCATCACGTCCATGCCGGCCTGGGCGGCGTTGAGCGCGGCGACGCGCTCGGCGAGGTTCTGGGTGGCCCTGATCTGGCGCAGGACCAGCGGGACCATCAGCGCCGACAGCGACAACACCACCGTGACGACCAGCATCGCCATCGGCATCGAGCCCCTGTCCTCGCGCAGCCACGAATGTCTCATGCCGCGGGCCTCGCCTTGCTGCAGTCGTTGGGCATCAGCTTGCCGTTGTCCGAGAACACGTTGCTGGCGTTGGTGTTCTGGGCCGTGAAGAGCACGTCGAAGGGCAGGCTGGTCGGGCCCAGCGCGCCGGTGAGCCGGATCCGGACCTGGGTGTGCGCGAGCTGGTAGTCGTTGCCCACGCCGGCGGTGCCGGGGCTGGCCGACGCGAACGGCTGGGAGTTGGGCAGGTAGACCGTGAAGGGGTCCGTGGCGCCGGTCCGGGTCAGGTTGGTGCCGATCGTCGTCGGCGTACCCGGCGTGGTCGACGGCAGGTTCCAGCTCGCCATGGTCAGCACTCCGTTCCTGAGGACGAGTTGCCGGCAGCCCAGGGGGGTGGCGTATTCGAGATACCAGTTGCCGCCCACCTGGCCGGGCGTCGAGACCCAGCTCGCGTAGCGCAACTCCTTGTCGAGCCGGCGGAAGCTGGTGGTGAGCTGCTCGCGGGCGGCGCTCAGGGTGTCGGCCCGGTTGACGTTCCTATAGACCTCGGCCACCCCGCTGGTCACGATGATCAGCACCACCGACATCAGGCCCATGGCGACCAGCAGCTCGACGAGGGTGAAGCCGGCGTCGTCGCGTTCGTCGTCGATCATGTGACAGTCCAGACGAGGGTGAGGACGCTGGTCGCGGTCACGGTGGTGGCGGTCGCGGTCACCGTGTACGCGCCCGCGGTGGTCGGCGTGCCCGAGATGGCTCCGGACAGCGCGTTGTACGTCAGGCCCGGCGGCAGGCCGGTGACCGTCACGATCGGGCTCAGGCCGAGTAGCGAGCCGTTGGTCGTCAGCGCCAGCGACGCCGGGGTGCCCCGGACGGTCGTCTGGTCGGGCGCGGCCAGGGCCGGGGCCGTGAAGATGAGCGAGTTGGTGGTGTTGACGATCAGGACGAGCCGCCGGCTCGCGGTGCCGCCGGCGCCCCCGAGACTGTCGGTGACGGTGATCGTGGGTAGGAACCGGCCCGTTACGTCGACCTTTTCGCTGATCTTGCCGTTCTTGTCGTTGATGGTCACGCCGGGGGGCAGTCCGGCGGCGCTGTACGAGTAGTTCCCGTTGCCGCCCGCGCCGACCGCGGTCATCACGAGCTTGGACTTGATGTCGATCGCCTGGTCGGCCAGCGGGCCGAGGGTGACGGCGGGCAGCACCGTGTGGGTGTAGGTGCTCGAACCGGCGATGCCGTTCTGGTCGGTGGCGGTGATCGTCGAGGTGTAGGCGCCGGCGGTGGTGATCGTGCCCGTGATCGCGCCGGTTCCGGGGTTGATCGTGAGCCCCGGGGCGAGGGTCGAGGAGCTGTAGACGTACGGGCCGACGCCGTTGGCCGCCGTGGCCTGCAGGGCCACCGCTTCGCCGACATGGTTGGTGGCGTCGGCGGGCGCGGTCACGGTGGTCGGCAGCACCACCGTGAACCTGATGGGCTCGGTGTCGGTCCGGTTCAGCTTGTCGGTGACGGTCGTCGTGGTCACGGTGACGCCGACCGTGGCCGGAGTGCCGTTGATGACGCCGAGCGGGGTCATCGAGAGCCCGGCCGGCAGCGCGCCGACGGTCCAGGTGTTGGGGAGCTGACCGCCCCGCGCCTCGAGCTGGGCGGCGGTCAGGATGCCCCGGTAGAAGGTGAGCGACTGGGTGAGCACGATCGGCGACGGCCGGTGCAGGTCGAAGTTGGGCTCCGGGGCCCGCGAGACCAGCGTCGACGTGACGTACAGGCAGGTGTTCGGCGGATTGCCCGGGGTCGCGGCGCACGAGTTGTCGGGCCAGGTGATCAGCACGACGGCGCGGAAGAACTTCAAGATCTTCGTCTTGTCGGCCGGTTCGGCGGCGCTGCCCAGCGGATAGACGCAGTCGCCGGTGCGGGTCAGATAGACCTCGCACATCCCGATGTAGATCATCCGGGTGTACGGGGTGCCCTCGACCGTGGTGACCTGGGCGGCGGTCGAGATCGGGGCATCGGCGCCGTCGGTCGGCAGCACCGCGTTGTCCTCGTCGTGCCCGACCTGCATGGTCGCCAGATAGGGCTTGACCGCAGCCGGCGCGGCGGCGAACTGCGCCTCGCCGGCCTGCTGGCCGTGCCCGGTCAGCAGCGAACTGCCCTTGAGACCGCGCACCTGCTCCATGGCGGTGTCGGCCAGTTGGATGGCGGCCTGCTCGGTGCGCTGCTTGTTGACGTTGCGCAGGCTGCCCACGAAGAAGGGGGTGCTGGCGAGCAGGGTGATGGACAGGACGGCCAGGGCGACGAGGACCTCAACGAGGCTGAAGCCCTCCTCGCCGGCGCCGCCGGAGGCACTGTCCCGCATACGTTCCTTCCGGCACGCTGGTCCGATTTCTCACCAGCCTGATCGGCAGAACGCGGGCGACCCTTAGGATTTGCCGTCGAGCCAGATGTTGTCGTGCTTGGCGTAGAACTCGGCGCGCTCCTCGTCGTCCATCTGGGCGATCTCGACCAGCCCCTCGAAGTACGCCTCGCGCGGCGCGCCCGGCGAGAAGTGCAGCAGCATCGAAGCCGGAGCGCCCGACCGGTTCTTGAACCCGTGAATGCCGCCGATCGGCACGTGCACGTAGTCACCCGGCTCGGTGGTGACCCACTCCTTGCCGTTGTGGATGGTCATGCTGCCGCTGAGGATGTAGAACGACTCGGCGATCGAGCGGTGGAAGTGGGGGTCGGGCCCGGTGACCCCCGGCCCGCATTCCCAGCGGTAGAGCCCGAACAACCCGCCCGTCGAGTCGCCGGTCGACAGGTAGGACACCCTGGTCCCGTTCGGATAGACGAACTCGGGCGGTGTGTCCTTCGACCGGTACGTGGCGCTGACTTCTCCGGTTATGCCGTGGTATCGCGGCGGGGGATATGTCATGCGGTCAGGCTATCCACAGTTTCGCCTTCGGTTGGTTTTCGGTGTCAGTTGGTGTCATCGACGCATGACAGACGAAGCAACCGACCGCCGGCTGGAGCGGACCCTGTTCGAGGTCAAGAAGGTGATCGTCGGACAGGACCGTCTGGTCGAGCGTCTGATGACCGCACTTCTGGCCGGCGGTCACTGCCTGCTCGAAGGTGTCCCCGGCGTCGCCAAGACCCTGGCCGCCGAGACCCTGGCCGTCGCCGTCGGCGGCTCCTTCAACCGGATCCAGTTCACCCCCGACCTGGTGCCCTCGGACATCTTCGGCACGCGCATCTACCGCGCCGGCAAGGAGTCGTTCGACGTCGAGCTCGGCCCGATCATGGCCAACATCGTGCTCGCCGACGAGATCAACCGGGCCCCCGCCAAGGTCCAGTCGGCGCTGCTCGAGGTGATGGCCGAGGGCCACGTGTCGCTCGGCGGCCGCACCTACCCCGTACCGCAGCCGTTCCTGGTGCTGGCCACCCAGAACCCGATCGAGAGCGAGGGCGTCTACCAGCTGCCCGAGGCTCAGCGCGACCGCTTCCTCATGCGCGTGATCGTCGACTACCCCACCGAGCAGGAGGAGCTGGGCATCCTCTACCGCATGGGTGGCGCCCGCCCGGTCGCCCAGCGGGTTCTCGACCCGATGATCCTGCACGGGCTCCAGGGACGGGCCCGCGAGGTCTTCGTCCACCACGCGCTGGCCGAGTACGTCGTGCGGCTGGTGCTGGCCACGCGCGAGCCCGAGCGTTTCGGTCTGCCCGAGGTAGCGTCGCAGCTCGCGTACGGGGCCAGCCCGCGCGCCACGCTGGGCCTGGTGGCCGCCGGGCGGGCGCTCGCCCTGCTGCGCGGCCGGGACTACGTGCTGCCCGCCGACCTGCTCGAGATCGCCCCCGACGTCCTCGCGCACCGCCTGGTTCTCTCGTTCGACGCGGTGGCCGACGGCGTGCAGCCCGAGGACATCGTCCGGCGGATCCTCGAGGCCGTCCCGCTGCCCCTGATCGCCCCGGCTCAGGAGAATGCCGGCCCGGGCCTGGGGATGGCCGCATGAACGAGGGCGGCTTCCAGGCCGAGCTCGTGCCGGAGCGCCGGCTGCGGCGGCTCGAACTGATGATCACGCGGCGGCTCGACGGGCTCCTGCACGGCACGTATCTCGGCCTGCTGCCCGGCATCGGCAGCGAGCCCGCGGGCAGCCGCGAGTACCGCCCCGGCGAGGACGAGGTGCGCCGGATGGACTGGTCCGTCACGGCCCGCACCACCGTGCCGCACGTGCGCACCCTCGACGCCGACCGGGAACTGGGCACCCACGTGCTGGTCGACGCCAGCGCCAGCATGGACTTCGGCACGGCCGACCTCGAGAAGCGGGAGCTGGCCATCGCCGCGGTGGCAGCCATCGGGTTCCTCACGCTCGGCAACGGCAACCGGCTCGGCGCGCACCTGCTGACCGGCGAGGGCGTACGGCGTTTCCCCGCTCGCGGTGGCCGGCAGGCCCTGCTCTCGTTGCTGCGGGCGATGATGCTGACGCCGCGCAACCAGCAGGCGACCGGGCTGGGCGACGGCATCGAGGCGCTGCACCGGCAGACGCCGCGCACGGGCCTGGTCGTGGTGGTCTCCGACTTCCTCGACGGGCTCGACGAGGACGGCCTGGGCCCGGCCGCCCCGTCCTGGGAGGAGCCCCTGCGCCGGCTCGGCTCCCGGCACCAGGTGCTGGCCGTGCAGGTGGGCGACCCGCGCGAGCAGGAACTGCCGGACGTCGGCCTGCTCACGCTGGTCGACCCGGAGACCGGCCGGCGCCGCGAGGTGCCTACGGCCAGTCGCAAGCTGCGCGAACGGTACGCGGCGGCCGCCGCCCAGCAGCAGGCCACGATCGCGCAGGCGGTCAAGCGGGCCGGCGCCGCCCACCTTCCCCTTCGGACCGACCGCGACTGGGTCGCCGACATCGTGCGTCACGTGCATACCCGGCGGCGGCTCAGCCGGGGTGCGACGAAACCCCAAAGGACACCGAGATGACCTGGCTCTCCCCGGAACGGCTGTGGCTGCTGCTCGGCGTGGCCGCGCTCGTCGTGGCGTACGTGGTGGCGCAGCGCCGCCGCAGCAGGTATGCCGTTCGTTTCACCAACCTGAAGCTTCTCGACCGGGTGGCGCCGCGCCGCCCGGGCTGGCGGCGGCACCTGCCCGCCTCCCTGTTCCTGGCCATGCTGGGCCTGCTGGTCGTCGGCTTCGCCCAGCCGCAGGACGAGGTGCGGGTGCCGCGGGAACGGGCGACCGTGCTCGTGGCGGTGGACGTGTCCCGGTCGATGCTGGCCGACGACGTCGCGCCGGACCGGCTGAGCGCGGCCAAGGACGCGGCCCGCCTCTTCGTCGAGGATCTGCCCGAGCAGTTCAACGTCGGGTTGGTCGGGTTCGCCGGCCAGGCCTCGGTCTTCGTGCCGCCGGGCACCGACCGGGCCCAGCTCGGCACCGGCATCGACCGGCTGGCCGACGGGTCGGCGGGTCAGGCCGGCACGGCCATCGGCGACGCGATCGCGGCGGCGCTCGACCAGATCCGGTCGGTCGACTCGGCCGCCGAGGAAGATGTGCCGCCGGCCCGCGTGATCGTGCTGTCGGACGGCGCCAACACCTCGGGCCAGGACCCGGCCGAGGCGGCCCGCATGGCCGGCGAACTGGGCGTGCCGGTCGACACCATCTCGTTCGGCACGGCGAGCGGCACCATCGGCGACGGCCAGCAGGTGCCGGTCGACGGCGAGACGCTCCAGTCGGTCGCCGAGGCCACCGGCGGGCGCTACTTCGAAGCCGCCAACACCGAGGAACTGCGGAACGCGTACGCGGACATCGGCTCCTCCGTGGGCTACCAGACCGAGGTGCGGGACGTGTCCGCGCGCTTCATCGGCATCGGGCTCGGCCTGGCGCTGCTCGCGGCGCTGGCGTCGATGTTCTGGTTCGCCCGCCTCCCGTAACCCCCACTCTTCCCTTCGCTCCTTCGCCTGACCCTGAAAGGGAACGCCATGTCCGGACTAGGGACGCCTCGTGGCCCACAGTTCCATTCGCCCGACTGGGCCTCCGCGCCGGAGCCGGGCCGGACACCCTTCCCGGCCCACGCCGCCGCCTCCCGGGGCCGCCGGCTGCCGGCCGCCGCTCTCGCCGCCCTGGCCGTCATCGGGCTGTCGGCCGGCGCCGGGGGCGCGGCCGGCTACATGGCCGGCCGCGACGACGACGGCGGCGCCGAGCCCGCCACCGCCGCTCCGCCGCCCGTCGGCGGGGTGCCGTCGGACCTGGTCGGCGCGGCCGCCCGGGTGCTGCCCGGCGTCGTGTCGGTGCAGGTTCGCACCGCCTCGGGCGGCGGCTCCGGCTCGGGGTTCGTCTTCGACGACCGCGGCCACATCGTCACCAACAACCACGTCGTCACGGCCGGCTCCGGCGCCGCACGGGGATCGATCACCGTCGTCGGGACGGACGGCCGCCGCCTCAACGCCGAGGTGGTCGGCACCGACCCGAGCAACGACATCGCTGTCCTGCGGGTCGACGACGCGGCCGCGCTGGACCGGCTCGCGCTGGCCGGCTCCGGCGCGACCCGGGTCGGGGAGCCGGTGCTGGCCGTGGGCTCCCCGCTCGGGCTGAGCGGCACCGTGACGGCCGGCATCGTCAGTGCGCTGGACCGGCCCGTACGGCTGGGGGGAAGTTCGCGGCAGACGGCGGTGCAGACCGACGCGTCCATCAACCCGGGCAACTCGGGCGGACCGCTCGTGAACGCCCGGGGCGAGGTCATCGGGGTCAATACGGCCATCGCGACCCTGGAGGGCGGCGGTTCGATCGGGATCGGCTTCGCGGTTCCCATCGAAAGGGCCCGGCAGGTCGCCGATTCCCTCATCGCGCGTGGATAGTCGAAGAATGCGGTTGCTGGTAGTGGAGGACGAGGAAGATCTGGCGGAGGGCCTGCGCGTCGGGCTCGCCCGCACCGGCTACGCGGTGGACGTCGCCTTCGACGCCGCCCAGGCCTATGACCGGCTGACCGTCAACGAGTACGACCTGATGCTGCTCGACGTGAACCTGCCCGACGGCAACGGGTTCGACCTGTGCCGTTCGCTGCGCACCGGCGAGCTGCCGACGCCCGGCGACGGTGACCCGCGGGTGCTCATGCTGACCGCCCGCGGCGGCTTGGACGACCGGGTGCGCGGCCTCGACGACGGAGCCGACGACTACCTGGTCAAGCCGTTCCACCTGGCCGAGTTGCTGGCCCGGGTGCGGGCGCTGCTGCGGCGCGACGGCGGCGGCGGGTCGTCGCAGCTCACCGTGGGCGACGTCGTGCTCGACGCGGCCCGCCACACGGTGACCGTGGCCGACCGGCCGCTGTCGCTGACGCCCAAGGAGTTCGGCGTGCTGGAATATCTGATGACCCGGCCCGGCCACGTCGTCTCCAGCGAGGAGCTGCTCGAGCACGTCTGGGACGCCAACGCCGACCCGTTCACCCAGACCGTGCGGGTCACCGTGGGCACGCTGCGGCGCAAACTGGGGGAGGGCTCGATCGAGACGGTCGTGGGCCGTGGCTACCGGCTGCGGGAGGCGGCGGCGTGAATCTCCCCGAGGTGATCCGGTCGATCCGGTTCCGGCTCACCGTCATCTATTCGATGGTGTTGTTCGCCGTCGCGGCCGCGACCCTCGGGGCGATCTACCTGGCGGTCCGTCAGACCACGGAACCGCAGCCGGTGACGGCGCAGCTGGCCAAGGTGTACGACCAGAACCGGCAGTTGCAGCGAGTGACGAACGTTGCCGAGATCGGCCAGATCGAGGCGGCGGTCAACTACAACACGCTCACCACCCTCCGGTCGTACTCGATGATCGCCCTGGCCGTGCTGTTCGTGGCCAGCCTGGCCATCGGGTGGGTGCTGTCGGGCCGGGCGCTGCGGCCGGTCGGGGCGATCACCCGCACGACCCGCGACATCCAGGCCACCGACCTGTCCCGGCGCATCCGGCTCGGCGGGCCGCGCGACGAGCTGCGCGACCTGGCCGACACCATCGACTCGATGCTCGACCGGCTCGACCGTGCGTTCCAGGCCCAGCGGCAGCTCATCGACGACGCGTCGCACGAGCTGCGCAGCCCGCTGGCGATCATCCGTACCCACCTGGACGCCTCGCTCAACGTGGCCGAGGCGACCCCGGCGGAGCGGCAGCGCGCCGTGGTCATGGTCGACCGGGCCACCACGCGGATGTCCCGCCTGGTCGAGGACCTGCTGGCCACGGCCCGGCGCAGCGCCGAGACCAGCCTCGACGCCGATGTCGACCTCTCGGCGGTGGCGCGCGAGGCGGGCGAGGAGTCGTTCGTGACCGACCGTCCGCTGCGGCTGCGTTACGAGACGACGCCGGGCCTGCACATGATCGGCGATGCCGACGCGCTGCGCCGGGCCGCGGGCAACCTGCTGTCGAACGCGGTGCGGCTGGCCCCGGCGCCGTCGACCATCACCGTCGCCACCGGCCGTTCGGGCTCGTGGCTGTGGCTGGCCGTCGCCGACGAGGGGCCCGGCATCTCCCCGGACGACCTGCCCCGCGTCTTCGACCGTTTCTGGCGCGGGGCCGACGGCGCGGCAGCCGACGGCGTACGCCGGGAACGCCGCACCGGCCTCGGGCTGGCCATCGTCCGCCAGATCGTCGAGTCGCACGACGGTCGTGTGGCGGCCTACTCCACGCCGGGCAACGGCAGCACGTTCGTCCTGTGGCTGCCCGCCACGGGCCGCACCGAGGATGCGCCGCCCCCACACGGGAGCCCCTGGCCCTAAAGAACGTCGAGCAGGTCGTCGGCGATGGCACGGGCGGCCGGTCGGGACGCCGTCTCGAGCTCGCGGAACACCTTCTGGGCGCGGACGGCCGGCCATTGCGGGGGCAGGTGCTCGACCGGCAGGCGCGGGTCGCGGCGGATGGCGTGCAGCCACTCGGCGATCAGGCTGAGGCGGGCCGCCAGCGGGTCGGCGAGCGGCGGCGGGCCGTCCCACCGGTCGAGGAACTCCGCGTAGCGACCGGCCAGCCCGTCCAGGTCGTACGCGTCGCGGACCATCGCCTCGATGTCGGTGAGCGCCCCGGCCCGGGCGTGGAAGACGCGGGCGTGCGCCTCCAGCCCCAGCTCGCCCACGATCTGCTGGGCGCCGACCTCGCCGGGCGCTATCCACAGGCCGCCCTGGATCGGGCCGAAGCCGGCCCACGCGAGCTGGGAGCGCAGGTCGTGCCGCTGGCGCTGCCACGACTCGGGCAGCGAGAAGCTGAGCAGCGTCCAGGTGCCGTCCCAGCGGTCGTTGACGGCGCCGGTCTCCCAGATGCGGGTGCGGCCGTCGCGCAGGATCGCCGTCGACCGGTCGGTGAGCCCGAAGTACATGCGCCGGCCGTCCCGGCGTCGTCGCAGCAGGTCGCGATTGACCATCCGGGTCAGCGTCGAGCGGGCGGCGTGCTCCGAGATGCCGAGCCGCGCGCACACCTCGATCACGCTGCCCGAGAAGACGCTGACCCCGCGGTCGAGCACGAAGTCGCCGAACAGCATCAGCAGCAGGGTCTGCGGTTGCGCCATGCGGAAGATGTTAGGCAGATTCTTGACGGCAGTTCCAGATACGCCTAACTTCGGTGCAGATATTCACGGCTTTCACGCTCCCATTGGGGGTATACCGTGCGACTCGTCCTCGTTTGTCTCCTCGTCCTGGTCACCGCCGGGTGCGCCGCCGATTCCTCCGGCGGCTCCTCCGGTGAGGTCATCAAGGTCGGCCAGATCGTCTCGCTGACCGGCAACTACTCGCCCCTGGGCACCGAGAACCAGAAGTCGGTGGCGCTCGCCGTCGACCAGATCAATGCCGCCGGTGGCATCGGCGGTCGCAAGATCGAGCTTTCCGTACGGGACGACAAGAGCCTGCCCGACCAGGCGGTGCTCGCGTTCAACGAGCTCAAGGCCGACTCCGACGCCGTCATCGGCTCACCCTTCAGCAACTCGGCGCTGGCCACCATCCCGCTGGTCGACCGCGAACAGATCCCGTACCTCTCGCTGACACCGGCCGACGAGCAGGTCACGCCCATCCACCCGTACGTCTTCGTCGTGCCCGCCCTCTCCGGCACGTACGCCGAGGCCGCGCTCCAGTACTTCCAGGCTCAGAAGCTGACCCGCGTCGCAGTCGCGTACGACACCCGCAGCAGTTACGCCTCGGCCGGCTTCAAGGGCCTGCAGGCCAAGGCTTCCTCGTACGGGGTGACTCTCGGCCCGGTCGAGCAGTTCCAGACCACGGCCACCGAGTTCAGCGCCGTGTTCACCCACGTGCGGGCCTCGGACGCGCAGGCCCTGATGGTGTGGGGCACCGGTGCGCCCGCGGTCGCGCTGACCAAGCAGTACGCGGCGTCCGGCCTGAAGATTCCGCTGGTGCTCACCGGATCACAGGCCAGCAAGCTGTTCCTCGACCCGGCCGGGCCGGCCGCCGAGGGCGTGACGATCGCCTGCTCCATCGGTGTCGTCGGCGACGCGTTGCCCGCCGGTCCGCAGAAGACCGCGATCGAAGAGCTGTCGACCGCGTTCGAGGCGAAGTACGGCTACCCGCCGCCGCAGTTCGCCCAGGACGGCTACAGCGGGGTCAAGCTGCTGGCGGCGGCCATCGAGAAGGCCGGCGGCACCGAGCGTGAGAAGGTGCGGGACGCGTTGGAGGGCCTGACCCTCACCACGCCCAACGGCGCCTACAAGTACGCGGCCGACAACCACAGTGGACTGACGACGGACTTCATCGCCATCACCACCGTACGCGGCGGGGTCCTGGAGCCGACCGCGTACTCGAAGGCCAAGCTGGCCACGGTGGGCGGCTGATGGGCGCGGCGCTCACGGTCGCCGGCGCGTCCCGGTCGTTCGGCGGGGTCTACGCCGTACGCGATGTGGACCTCACCGTCGAGCCGGGCGAGCTGCGCGCGGTGATCGGGCCCAACGGCGCCGGCAAGTCGACGCTGTTCGCGCTGATCGGTGGGCAGCTCGCGCCGGACGCGGGAACGGTGGAACTCGACGGGCGCCGCATCGACCGGTTGCCGGCCCACCGGCGTGGGCTGGGCGTGGTGTTCCAGGCCGCTCGCATCTTCACGGGGATGACGGCGCTCGAGAACGTGATGGTGGGCGCGCACGGCACGACCCGGGCCGGGTTCGTGACCGCAGCCCTGCGGCTGCCACCGTTCCGGGCCGAGGAACGGCAGATCGAGGCCCGGGCGCGGGAATGCCTGGCCCGGACCGGAATCTCCGAGTGGGCCGGGCGACCGGCCGAGACGCTGCCGCTGGGGCAGCAGCGCGCGCTCCAGCTGGCGCGGGCGCTGTGCGGGCAGCCGCGGCTGCTGTTGCTCGACGAGCCGGCGTCCGGGCTGCGGGCGGGGGAGCGGGAACGGCTGGCCGCGCTGCTGGGCGAGCTGCGCCGCGAGGGGCTGACCATGCTGCTGGTGGAGCACGACGTCGGCTTCGTCATGCGGCTGGCCGACCGGGTCACCGTGCTCGACCTGGGCCGGGTCATCGCGCAGGGGCGGCCGGAACAGGTGCGCGCCGACTCCGCGGTGATCGACGCCTACCTGGGCGAGGAGGCGGCGTGACGGCTGTCGTGCGGGTCGAGGGGCTGATCGTCCGGTACGGCGGGGCGACCGCGCTGGACGGGGTCGACCTGACCGTCGAGGCGGGCGAGATGGTGGCGCTGATCGGGGCCAACGGCGCCGGGAAGTCCACCCTGGTGAAGGCTCTGTCCGGCCTCGTGGGGGCGGAGGCCGGACAGATCACCGTGCGGGGCCGGCTCGCGCAGGTGCCGGAGGGGCGGGAGGTCTTCGCCGGCCTGAGCGTCGACGACAACCTGCGGCTGGGCGGCTGGCGCAACGGCCGGCGCGGCCGGGACACCTCGGCCATCTACGAGCTGATGCCCGAACTGAGCGGGCTCCGCCGGCGGGCGGCGGGCACGCTGTCGGGCGGTCAGCAGCAGATGGTCGCGATCGGACGGGCGCTGATGGCCCGGCCCGACATCCTGGTCGTCGACGAGCTCAGCCTGGGGCTGGCGCCGCTGGTCGTCCGCATCCTGGCCGGCCATCTCGAGGCGCTGCACCGCGATCGAGGGCTCGCCGTGCTGCTCATCGAACAGAACGCGCGGCTCGCCCTGTCGATGTGCCGGCGGGCGTACGTGCTGGAGGCCGGGCGGATAGCCCTCAGTGGAAACGCGGCGGAGCTGGCGCGGGACCCCCGCGTGGCGGCGGCCTACCTCGGCGGTCACGTGGCGGCGGGATGAGCGACCTCATCGCGTACGTGGTGACGGGTCTCGGCATCGGCGCCGGGTACGCCCTCGTCGGCAGCGGGCTGGTCGCGATCTACCGGGTGACCGGGGTGGTGAACTTCGCCCAGGGCGCGTTCGCGGTCGTGGCCGCGATGCTCACCTCGACGCTGCTGTCGGCCGGTCTGCCGCACGTCCTGGCCGAGTCGGCGGCGGTCCTGGTGGCGGTCGGCGTCGGGGTTCTCGTCGGCCTGATCGCAACCGGGGAGCCCGGTGCGGCGCTGATCGTCACGCTCGGGGTGGGAGTCTTCGCGTACGCGGTCGAGATCGTGGTCTGGGGCGACCAGCCGCGCTCCTTCGCGGGCCTGCCCGGCGTGGTGACCGTGGGCGACGCCCGGATCCAGGCCCACTACCTGCTGATCCTCGCCGTGACGGTGCCCGTCTTCGTGGCCATGGGCGCGTTCTTCGGGCGCACCGACCTCGGCAAGGCCCTCACGGCCTGCGCCAGCAACCGCTACGCGGCCCGGGTGGTGGGCATCGACGTGCGCCGGATGGGTTTGCTGGCGTTCGCGCTCGGGGGCGCGCTGGGCGGGCTGGCCGGCGTGCTCACCACCCCGATCCAGCAGGTCACCTTCGACAGCGACGTGGCCCTGATCGTGAACGGCTTCGCGGCCGCGATCCTGGGCGGCCTGACCCGGCCGGGCGTCGCCCTCGCGGGCGGGCTGCTGCTGGGCGTGGCCCAGACGCTGATCGCGGGCTTCGGCGGAGGCGCCTATCAGCTGGAGGTGGCCCTGTTGCTGATGCTGACGGTCATGGTCGTGCAGGCTACGCGGGCGGGCGCACCGGCCGAGGTGACGCGATGAGCAGGCGGATGGCCGGTGACGCCGGGAAGTGGCGGCTGGTGGCGCTCGCCGCCGTCGTGACGCTGGCGATTCCGCCGCTGCTGCCGGAGCGTCACCTCACGACGTATGTGCTGCTGGGTCTCACCGCGACCGTCGCGGTGGGGGTGTCCCTGCTCATGGGCTACGCCGGGCAGGTGTCGCTCGGGCAGGCGGCGTTCTATGCGATTGGCGCCTACGGCGCGGGATTGCTGGCGGTGCACGGGCTGCCCCCGGTGGTCGGTCTGCTGGCAGCGCCGGTCATTGCGGCCGCGGCGGCGGTGCTGCTCGGCGCGCCGTTGCTGCGGCTGCGCGGTCATCACCTGGCCTTCGCAACGCTGGCCGTGCAGCTGATCCTGCTCTCGCTGCTGGGCCAGGGAACGTGGGCCGGCGGCGCGATCGGCCTGCAGGGCATCCCGCGCCTGTCGGTGCCCGGATACGAACCGCGCGACGACCTCGGCTACGCCTACCTGGCCTGGCTCGTGCTGGCGGTGGTCCTGCTGATCTCGCGCAACGTGGTGAAGTCCCGCCCGGGCCGAGCCTTGCGGGCCGCAGCCACCAGCGAAATCGCTGCCGCCGCAGCCGGCGTGCCGATAGGCGCGTACCGCCTGGCGGTGTTCGCCCTGTCAGCCGCGTTCGCCGGTCTGGCCGGCGGCGTCTACGCCTTCTACCTGGGATACCTCTCCCCAGGCTCCTTCCCGGTGCTGCTCTCCATCGAGTTCGTGGTGATGGCCGTGGTCGGCGGCCTCGGCACCCTCAGCGGCCCGGTAGTCGGCGCCGTGGTGATCGTGCTGCTGGTCCAAGTGCTCAACACCGTCGGCACCCAGCCTGGCATGCCCAGCTACGCCCCGACCGTCTTCTCGTACGCGGTCTACGCCCTGGTGCTGATCGCAGTGGTTCGCTACCTGCCGCGCGGAATCGTTCCGGCCGTGAGCCGCTTGCTCCGAAGTCGCGGTCACTTCCCGTCGGCCGGCCCCGCCCCGGCTGCCGCTTCCATCGGTCCCGGGCCTGGTGACTCGGCTCCGGCTGGTGCCGAGTCCGGTGGTTCCGCGTCGGGTGCTGGTGTTTCCGACAGCCCTGGATTCGGTGGCCCTGTTTCGCCTGGCGTTGTGTCCGGTGGCTTGGCGTCGGGCGCGGCCGGTTCTGCCGGTACTGGGCTCGATGACTTTGCTTCGCCTGGTGATGTGTCCGGCGGTTCCGCATCGGACGCTGCTGGTTCTTTCGGTCCTGGGTCACATGGCTCTGCTTCGTCTGGTGGTGCCGCCGGTGGATCCACGTCACGCGCTGCCGGTCTTGGGCTCGATGACTCTGTTTCGCCTGGTGTTCGGTCCGGTGGCTCCGCCACGGAGGCGGCTGCTTCTGTCGGTTCAGGGTTTGATGGCTCCGCTTCGGATGACGGTGCCT